>JBFLYE010000022.1 GCA_040756715.1 bacterium | reverse complement strand
AATTTAGAATTCAAAATTTCTTAAAAGGTGGATGAATTTTTAACAGATAAACACAACCCTATCTATTTTTGCACTAAGTAATGGAAGATACTATATATCACCTCCCCTCCCTTTTAGGAAGCATTTTTATTTTTCTTTCTCCCTGCCAATTTAAAATAGGGTAAAGATTCCAAATTTGAATAAAAGGATAAAATGGATAGCCTCTAAAATTTTTTCCCCAAGCCCCTTTTTAAAATAATCCTAAAGTTCGGGCTTTCTTTTAAGACTCGCTTTCGCTTTTGTCTTCAGGGCTTATACCCTTTAACCTTGCAACACCTAGTAACTCGCCAGCTCATTATTCAAGCATGCACGCCATTAGGCATTCCAGTGGCCAATAAAGACGCCGATTTCAAGGAGTAAGTTCCAAGAGAAAAACCGAAGTTTTTCGCTTGTTAAGCTTACTACGCTTAAAAACCCTTGCCTTTATTACCTAACCTGGCATAGCCCTCTGACAGCTTGTAGGTATACCGTTTCAGGTACTATTTCACTCAGCTTCCGCTGTACTTTTCACCTTTCCCTCACGGTACTTGTTCACTATCGGTGGAAAGAGATATTTAGCCTTAGGAGGTGGTCCTCCTAGATTCAGACAGGATTTCACCTGTCCCGTCCTACTTAGGAAACAAGGAAGAAAGTCTATTTATTTTATCTACAGGGCTTTCACCTTCTTTGGCTCACATTCTCTGAAAATTCAGCTTTTAAATAGATTTTTAACCCTTCAAGTTAAGCCTATTCCTAACTTAATCTTATTCCTACAACCCCAAATACGCAACGCAATAGGGCTTATGCACGCATTTGGTTTAGGCTCTTCTTTTTTCGCTCGCCACTACTAAAAGAATCGCTTTTGCTTTCTTTTCCTCAGGCTACTTGAGATGTTTCACTTGGCCTGGTCTTCCTCCCTACCCTATGGATTCAGATAGGGATACCTAGGTATTACCCTAGGTGGGTTTTCCCATTCTTAAGATCTTGGGATTTAAGGTTGCTTGCCACCTCCCCCAAGCTTATCGCAGGTAAGCCACGTCCTTCTTCGTTCTCTTATCCCCAAGGCATCCACGGTATACCCTTTTTATCTTAACCCGTGCTACCACAGATTACCCTAATATTCACTTCTCAAAGAACAGTTTTTTAGTCTAAAAAATTATAACTTAAACCCTATATCTTTGTCGTGTTTTTTTGTAAAGATTTTTTTGTAAAAATAGAATATGCCTTTTACCCTTATTGGACAACCATTGATTTTATGGCAGAAAAATCATCTGCCTTTAATTTATAAAAGTATAATCCTTTTGAAACCTTTTGTAAAGCATTATTTTTTAAATCCCAGAATATCGCACTACCTTCCTTTGCCTGGGTATATTGTCCAGCCTTTCTTTGTCCTACCTTTATTGTCCTTATTTTTTGGCCTAGGATATTAAAGATATTAACCTCTACATTGGCATCCTTTGCTAGGTTAAAGGGAATCCAAACCCCATCCTTGGCTGGATTGGGAAAGGATGGAAAAAGCTCTGTCTTTTCTGGGATTATGGGTTTTGCTTCGGGTTTTTCTATTTCTACATCAATTGTTTTTCCCGTAGAATCTTTGAGTTCTATAGAAGAAAGAGAGATAGAGGATAAAATATCACCTTCTGAAAGAGCCATTGTTTTGGGAAAGGCAATAATAAGGTCTGCCAAGGGAAGGATGTTTTCCTCTTCTTGTATTGCCATATTTTGGATGCCTTGGGTAGAGGTTGAAGGTGGGGTTGTGGTATCCGTAGAATACATTATTTCATTGAAAACAATCGCTGCTTCTATGTTTGCCTCTCCCTTTTGATTATCTATTTCTGAATTAAGGAAGATGCCCTCTTTAGGTTCTTCCTCTTCTTGAATAGCCATTGAGCTTATTGAACCCTCTTCTTCTTCGAATAGAGGCGGCTTTATCTCTTTTATCTTCACCTTTTCTGAGTCAAAGGCTATCCCCATTCTTGCCTCAACCAAATCTTCCTCAACATCCTTAAGAATAATTGAATAGCTTACCTCATTACTTGCCTTATTACTCATAATCTTAGGTTTGATAAAAACCTTTGGTTTTTTGGCTTTTGGTTTTTGTTCAAATAAGCCCATCGGCAGAGAAGCCATAGATTGTGTTTTTGAGGAAAAAAGCTTGCCATAGACATAGAATGTTGCATAAAGACGACCCTCTTTTGTTTTCCTCCACCACAAGAACTTCCAAGTATATCCATATAGCCTAACCTCGATTACCAATCTATTGTTTTCATAATCAATCCAGCTTGTCCAGCCTGCATTCTCTGCCAAGTGAATCCGGCAATCTGCTTTGTATATCTTGTATTTTGATAAAGATGGGTAAAGGTAGAATGTCCTTACCTCATATCCACAAGACCTTTCATCAATTGTTTTGCTGTTATTCCCTCCATATACACCATCAGGTTCTCCTTGAAGGGGTTTTTTAGCATCAACCCCATAAAAAGCATTATATACTGCCTTTCTCCACCATTTTCCATCAAGCCTTGCCTTAATTTGAAAGATATTATTAGGCCAGTCAACATATGACCCATCATCACGGCTTCTTTCTGATCTATAGGTATAAAATGATCTCCAATTGTATATGTTATAACCTGAATCAAGAGGAACAATAAAATCTCTATAATTCTTCCCCTTTCTTGATTTAACATAAATATTTTTGTAATAATATTTATAAAGATACCCATTAAAGCTAAAATTAACAATGCCTGTTTGGTTCGGGTTGACAGTAATATTCTTTGTTTGAACAATGCCATTTATCGAAGCCCTTAGATTATATACCCCAGGGAAAACAGGAATTGAATATGTTCCATTACTATTTGTTGTCGCCGAGCCCTTAACAATACCATTTTGCAATACCTCAATCAATACCCCTTTTGTCGGACTTCCTGTTTCAACCAGGGTTACCCTTCCTGTGATGGTTCCCAGAGGAACTACGGTAAAGGTTGCCCTTTCGGGATATGCAGGATTACCTGCATTGTCAAGGGCTTGCAGGAATAGGGTATGGGTTCCTGAGGATAGGGGAGAGGGAGGGGTATAGGAGAGGATGCCGGTTTGGATAGAAAAGCTGGGAGAAACCTCTTGGTCATCAAGCTTTAATGTAATTAAGCCAACCCCAGATTTATCATCAGTGATATGGGCGGATATGGTTGGCTTTCCTCCCACTTGGCCTTGTGCTGGTGTAAGGTTGGCAATGGTTGGGGGGTTGTAGTCAGAGGTAATGTATGGCTTAAGGAAGACCTTCTCCATAACCTGGGCAAGGACAAGGTCAGAGTCAGAGGTAGGGTTGGTTTTGTGGGCAAGGATTGTTTCCTCAAATATCTGAGAAAGCCTTGTCTCATTTGAACAATAAATCTCAATCTCATAGCAGTTATTCTGATTGGAGACAAAGTATCTCTGTAAGATTCCTTCATCTCTTGCCTTTTTAATCGCCTCAAGCCATATCTTCATATCGTCATCCATATTTCCACCTGAGATATCTTTAGGCCTGGGAGAAACAGTTATGGAAGAAACTCCCTTTGGGGTTGGGTTATTGAGCCAGTTAGAGATAACTGTTTTTGAAATATCATAGTTTTCTCGGGCAATCTTTCCTGTCCCTGTTCCTGGCCAGTCAGCAAGAAAGGCTTGTCTACCCCTTCTTATTGCACATTGAAATTGCCGACAATGAACAAGAAATCCCCAAGTATCAATGGATGAGATTATGTCTTCTATGGGGCATTCAGAGTTGACATCGCTAATAGCTCTATTTTTAAACCCTCTATCTGTTTTGTCTGTTAAGTCAGGAGGAGGGTTTCTCTTTAACTCAATCAGCCTCTTATTCACCAATGCCCTCCAGATAAGCTCTGGGTTTGTATTTATTCTTATCCTCTGGGCAGCATTTTCTGCAACCCCTCCCCTGGTAAGGTAGAGGTAATAATCCATATCATATTCTATATTTGCATGGTATTGCTTTAATCCTTTCTTCCATTTATCAAGATCGTGCTCAGGTAGCCCAAGAAATTTTCTATCGTGGGCAACCCAGTCTCCTACAATGTGTGCGCCAAAGCCCTTCCAGTAAGAATCACTAGCATATCCTAAACAGAGCTTCATAATATAGGCAAAGTTTTCTTTGTCGTCGGAAAAGTTATAATTCTCGTTTCTAGGGTCTGTTATTGTAAGGCTTGGAAGAGGGCAATGTGCCCTATTTCCCCATTCCTTTTTATAGAGCCTAAAGATAGAAGGAAGATCATCCCCACCACCTGCCCAGAATAGGTCTGGGTTCATACTGTTAATAAACATTGCCTCATTCCCGGAAGATACTGAATCTTGGGTTAGCCAATAATGGGTAATTGGACCCCAAGAAAATCCATCCCTTAACCCAAATACAAGCATTAAGCTCAAAAACAGCTTTCTCATTTCATTTTTCCTCCTTTTCTGTTAATTTTTTTCCTACTGGCATCCAGTACCAGCCAGATTTGGTAAAAATATATTGATGATATTTCTCTTTTCCCACTGGGCCCTCATACTGAAAGAAAGGAACAGAGCCTCCATGATGCTCCTCTTCAGAAATATCATAAATAAACCCTACCCTTAATTCCTTTCCTTCAAACTTAACATACATAGGCATATTGAGGATTTTACAAACAAGCCATCCTGGAGCATAAGCACTCTCAGGCTTTATCTTCTCCTCATAGGTAAGCTTGTAGTCATCAATTACAGTCTTTCGGTTGATTTTGATGGGTCGGGATGAATCTGCCTTTGTATTACTACTAAATCTAATATTTTCTGTTTCCTCCTTTTTTAAGAGATGAGGTATATATATATATAGCATCTTGCCATATTCTGTGTTTATTAAATCCATTTTGAAATTTGAATAATATTTTATCTTTTCTTCCTCAGGAGAGACCTTTTCTTCATAAAACTGCTTCATTGCCCTTTTATACTCCTCATCGCTCAATCCATGCTCCTTATACCACGCCTTATTTCTTTTACAATGATTTTCATAATCTTTGATGCTTTCATTGTGACAATTCTTTGCATTATTTAAAGCAGAAGTAAGGTTTTCTTTTAACCACCTTAATATCTTCATATCCGGCTTTCCCTTGTAATGGGGAAAGGGAAGGTATAGGGTTATATCACTTGCACCTTCAGGGGCTTGAATGATAAAGTTATAATTAACATAATACCTTCCCGAAGGCCACATAACCGCATCATATGGATTAACCAAAAATTTATAACACCCTCCACAGCCTAGCAAGAACAGAACAAAGATTAGCCTTTTCATCATTTCACCACAACATTATCAATTTCCTTGCTATCCTCTCCTAAGCCATTGTTTGGCTTGGCAATGACCTTTATTTTATAACTTCCCGGAGGGGCAATGAGGATGTCATAGGGGTTGATTTCGCTTTTATCAATTGTGCCATACCATACCTCAGTTTGATTTCCCGCTGGTCGATCTGCCAGGCTAATCAGGGTTTTTACCAGCTTGTCGTCTTTGGTGATATTGATGGTTACCTTGGCTGGTTCGTATAAATAGTAAGAAATAGCAAGGCTTGCATTTTCAGAGTAAGGGTCAAAGGGGGAGGGGTTTACATTTAGGTTTGAAATAAGAGTTACCGTTAATGTCCCTTGTATTTGGCTTGGTTTATAAAAGGTATCCCCAGGAAATCTTGCATAAATAGTGTGTGCTCCACTTTGCTTAGGAGC
>JBFLYE010000021.1 GCA_040756715.1 bacterium | reverse complement strand
GGATTGTTGAATTTCCAAAGGAATGCGGCATTGGTAAGCTCATTGTCAAACCCCTTTGTCCCGCTTGCCTCTAGGTTTAAGGTCTGGTCAATTCCATTTACATCCCTGATTGAAATGGTTGATGTTCCCCTGACATCACAGGAGAACCAATAGCAGGCACCATTGAGGAATGCCTGGAATGGGTCTTGTCTTATGGTGGGATTGGGAGCAAGCAGCCTTGGGGATGTTATGTATTGGCTGTTATAGTATGCCATATAAAGGGACATCTGGGCAGCAAGGAATTTGTCGGGATCGCTTTCATCTTTCTTTGCCCCATTTATCCTGATTCCATATTGCCAGGTGCTATGGTCATAGCCAGATATTGTATTTGGACTCCAATCCTCTCCTACTCTATAGTATGAGTTTGCATATCTTCGGTCATCATTAAATTTGGGGTATTCAGAAAATTGTCTATTTTGTCCTTTTAGGTATTGCCTTACAATATCCAATGCACCGGTAGCATTGGCTATCCATCCATAGTAATAGTGGTATCTTTCAGTATTTGGGATAATCACCTCAGCGGTAAATACTCCATCGCTGTCCTCATCCTTTAGCTCAAATAGGTCAGAGATAAACATATATTTCTTTCTCTCAGGAAGCATTTGCCAATAAACCGTAATTGGGTATGGGGGTAAAGTAAGATGGTCAGGATACCTCGCCTCAGACCTTAAGACTGTCATATACCTATAGTCTTCACCCAGACCAATATCAAAGCTTACGGTATTATCTGGACAGGTATATCCAAAGCTAACCTCATCGTCATATGGAGAGCCAAGTGGTCTTCTCCTTACCTCAATCTTCATTCCCTCTGGCAAGGGATGGATATTTCCATTGTTATCGGTATAATATAGCTTAACCTTACAGGTTGAGGCAGCGAGAGTGAAAAATTCCGTGGAATTTATCCCATAGATTCCATCAATGCCTTGGGTATAAAAGCCATTGTTGTCAGTGTCAACAATGAGGTCATAGTTTCCCAAAGGAAGGATACCCAGGGATGTTCCGCTAGCAATCTCTCCCTGGTTGTTGGTGGTAATAGGAAATAATAAACCAGATAACCCCATTTTATCCATCCAGGTTGTATTAGTGCTAACATAGAGATTATAGGTTGTATTGCTTGCATAACCATCTCCCTTAATGTAGATATTGTCGGTTGGGTTGAAATTAAAGGTTGGGGTGCCAAATTGGTTGGTGGGGATGATGGTAGGAGTGAACATAAAGGCATCTCCTACGATAATTGTTGTATCAGTAAGACCATCAAGGTCTGTTCCTGAATAGGAAAATGTTGCTGTGCCTCTAGGGGTAGAGGTTGAAATACCTGTTGTAGCCTCCCACATAATATTTCTAATCCTTGATACATTATTTCCTCTATCTTGAGGATAAAGCTTAAGGGAAGATGCATTTCTTGGGGTATATCTTAAATCTGGGGTTGAGGCTAGCCTTTTAGAGGTAGCCAATCTTACGGTCATCTTACTATATTTACTTGGGTCTATGGGTGAGGGAGGGATAATATTGATTGCTGCTTGTGGCTTTCTATTCTCCTTCAATATATCCTTAATCCCTGAGACAATGGCAGGAGCAACTACCTCTTGGATAAAGTTTGGATTGTTGGTAATTGATTTTATATAATCATCGGGGTTGGTTAAAAAGGCTATTTCTACAAGAGAGCTATGGTGGGGTTTTGGAGAATACTTAGTCAGGGTTCTTAACATCCCCATCCGACCTGATTCTACATTCCCATCCTTAAGCCCCCTGTCACCCTGTTTATTTTTATCCAATACCAGACCTCTGGCCTTTACCTGTTCATATTGGGTATAGAAGGAGAATTCATGGGGTTCTTTGGCTAAGGAAGAACCATTATAAAAATATGTCTCAATGCCATTGGCTGAGGTGGGTTTTGTTGCACCTGCATTAAGATGGATGGAGAGGAAGATGAAGGTATCATAAGTTGTGCTTCCTTGGTTGATTACATTTCTAACAAAGGTTGCTCGGCCGGTTATAGTTCCTTTATCTTCTATTGGCATATAAACATCTTTGGTTCTTGTCATTGTCCCATCTATATCAGGCTCTGTATCCAAAAGATTCATCACCGCTTGGGCTATTTTAAGGGTCTCGGTTGCTTCTATATATCCTCCCCAGTCACAACCAAGATCACTTCCTCCATGGCCAGGGTCAAGGATTGTCATACTCTTTGCGAAAGCAGAAGTATAGATTCCCCATATCAATATAAAGGCTAATGTTAGTTTTCTCATTAGATTCACCTCTTTTTCAATTTTATAATACCATCTTCATCTATCTCATCTTTATAGAAAATTGTCTCATTGTCTAGCCAAATTGGAAAGCATTTCCAAGCCTCATCCTCACCAGAAAGGGTATAAGTCAGTTGCTTTTTCCCTGTTCCATCAACATTTATGATCCATATCTCACCCTGGGGATCCCTTTCAGGGTCATATTCATGAAACTCAAAGTTTGTATCATAGGCAATCTTTTTGCCATCGGGAGACCAGGAGGGATTCTTTCCCCACAGAGTAAGCATTCTTTTGTTTGTTCCATCTGCATCCATTACCCACAATTCAGGATAATCCACATAGGCTATCTTCTTTCCATCGGGGGACAAAACGTCATCATAATTGCTATTTATATCGACTTTTTCTGATCCATCTTTATTTATCAAGAAGATACTTAGATCCATTGAAACCACAACAATTTTTTTTCCGCCCGATAACCAATAAAGCCTCCAGGCATTTCCTTCGGTAAGCACCCATTTTTTTTCTTTCTCTAAATCACAATACTCAACTTTCATACCTTTCTTGTCCAATGTATTATATACAACATCCTTTCCATTGGGAGAAAGCCATATAAAAGAAGAATCATTTAATTTTGCTATCCTTGTTTTCTTGCCACTAAGATCTGTTACCCATAGGTCATTCTCTGCAATATAGGCAATCTTTTTTGAATTAGGAAGCCAAAAAAAGCTTTTTATTGGCTTTTCTTCCTTTATTTTTACCTCTGTTCCTTTCTTTAGTTCTTTGATTACTATTTCATTGGCTTTTGTCCCTGCCTTTTTCTTTTTATCGGGAGATAGTATTTCTTGTTTTATTGCTGGTATCCCAGGAACAAGCTTTATTATCTCCTTCACCTCAATATCCTCTGCCCCTACTCTCCAGAGAGGGCTTTTTTCCTCTGTTTGAGCCTCTACGGTTGCCGTTCCCTTCCTCTTTGCTTTAGGCTCTGAATAACCTAAATTAGCAATCAAACCCAACCCTAAAACTATCCCTAAAACTAGTCTTTTAATAGACATCTTAAACCACCTCCATATTTTTCATATCTTCATTATAAATCTCAATCAAATACTTTGTCAAGCATTTTTTTTCATTTCACCGCCATTGATTTTATAGCAGAGAAATTGTCTGCCTTTATTTTGTAATAGTATAATCCAGAAGAGAGGTTTTTTCCACTATCATTCTTTAGGTCAAAGAAGATTGCCCTGTTTCTTTGGGTAT
>JBFLYE010000020.1 GCA_040756715.1 bacterium | reverse complement strand
CCTCTTTTATCTCATTTATTATTTGTGGCCTTAAGCCCATCTGACAAGCGCTACAGATATTATTTAAAACCTGTGCCAGAGCAATATTATCCTTATTACTCCTTATTGTTTCATATAGCTCAAGCGTTCTTTTCTCTATTTTTCCTTCTAAATCCTTCCTTTCTAAAGAAAGGGCTTTATGTTTTTCTTCTGCCTCTTTTAATTCTTTTTTCTTCTCTTGCTCTTTATTTTTAAAAACAATTTCCATATCTTTTATTTCTTTTTCTTCTCTCTGTATTTCCCTTTCCTTTACCTCTATTGTATCCATAAGCAAAAGGCATTCCTCCTCAAGCTTTTCTTTTAAGGCTTCTGTTTTTTTAATCTCATCCTCTAAAGCATCCAGCTCTTTTTTTGTTTTTACCTCATAAAAATGGGATTTAAAACCCTTTGTTTTCTCTTCGCAATCCTTAAGTTCCCTCTCTTTGTGCCGAAAATCCTTTTTTATCTCAGAAAGCTTAGTATTTTTTTCATCAAAATCCTTCCTTAATGTTTGTATTCTCTCCTCTTCTTCCATTAGTATCTTTGGAATGCTCTCCATTATTTCTTTTGTTTCAGCAAGCAATATATCCTTTTCCTGGAGCAATTTAAGTAATTCTATTGTTTCTTTCATATTTTCTAGGCGAAGCAGGGCTTGGCGCCCTCCACTCACTTCGTTCGTTTCGGGTTGGCCACCCGCACCGCTATTGATGCTCCCATAAGGTCGCATCGCGGTGCTCCCTTCAAATCCTGCCTCTTGTTTCCCATATTAAGCATCTCTTTACGCTAAATCTTTCTTTCTAACTTTTATCTTCTATTAGGCGAAGCAGGATTTGAACCTGCGACCTCCTGCGTGTGAAGCAGGCGCTCTTCCTCTGAGCCATCCGCCCTCTCCCTAAAATTATAAACAATCATTCCTTTCTTGTCAAAATTTCTTGGAGGGTTTTTATATCCTCTCCAATGGAAAGCATTGTTTTCCCTTTTTGAAAGAAAACATCAGATGAAAATCCATCCATTGAGATAAACCAGGCAAGTGAATTAGCCTTTTCGGAAAAACCCTTTAATTCTTCTAGCTCTTTATTTCCAGCTATTCCCTCCCTTAGCACCTTAATAAGCCATTTTTCCTTTTCTCCCTCTCCCTCAATAAGACCATCGTCCCTTATATTTAAAGATAAAAATTTAGGAAGGATTATTCCTTCTTCCATTCCAAATATCTCTCCAGAAACCTTTTGATGGTTAAAGCTTTTAAGCAGATTAATAATTGGGTCTTTGATCTCTAGCCTTTTTCCATAATAATAGATGTTTATCCATAAATTAAGGAGGCTATTTGGAATAAAATAGGCATTATCTTTTCTCTCAATAATCTCTGTTTCCATGAGTCTTGAAAGGAGGCTCTTTGTAACACCTGTGCTTCTTCTTATATCCTTTGAAATAGCGGTAAGCTTTTGATGGGGATTTCTTGCTAAAGAGATAAGACAGCTTCTAATAAGCCCCTCTCCCCGCGCTGCGTTTATTGCATTATCCATTATTTGCTCACAATAATTATTAAGCCTTCCATTCTCCCTTATCTCCCTGCTTAATGCCTCATCTACAAGAAAGGAATCTATTTTATCTTTGTTTCCTATCCTTTCTAAAAGAACAAAGAATGGGTAGGAAATGCCCTCTGTTATTTCAAAAAGCCTTTCCTTTGCCCCTTTGTTAAAATTTAAAAGGAGATTTTCAGTATCTTCGGGCAAAAAACCAGAGAGGGTAATTTTATTTTCAAAGGGAAGGTTTTTCTTGGATGAGGCAAGAATCCATAAAATACCATCATCCTTTGTTGCTTTTTTAAATAATCCATAAGGGTCTATCCTATAGTTTGAAACAAAGGATATTTCTTGAAATTCATCCAAAAGAAGCACAATGGGAATTGAAAGATTTTTTGAAATAATAGAAGGGAATTGGAATGCAAGCTTAAGGAGAAGAGAATAATCTGGCTTTTGTTTTTGTAATTCTTCATAGAATGGGTTAAGATGCCTTGTTATTTCTTTGTCATTTAATTCTTCAATTATCTTTTTCTGAAACCCTACATTAAAATAGCTTGCTTTTTCTCCTTCTTCTTTTGCAAGGAAGAAAAATATATTGCCAATAAAATAAATACAGAATAGGTCAATAGAAAGGCTTAATCTTTTAATGTCAATATAAACTACATCAACATCATTTATAGATTGTGCAAATTTTTTAAGGAGAAAAGTTTTTCCAGAGCCTTTTATTCCAGAGATAAAATAAAGAGAGCCTTTTCCTTCAAGCAATTCATCCTTTGCTTTCCAAAGCTTCTTAAGGACATCCGTTCTACCTACGAACATCCTAAATATTATACTTAAATCAAAAGGGGGTTTTCAATGTTAAAATTTTATAAACTACCGATAATTCAAAATTCAACATTCAAAATTCATAATTTTATAAAATGAGATTTATCCACCCATTATATTCCATAGAAGGCCCAGTCCAAAAAATTACTTGCCATACACATAATTATAGTGTATAATATTTATAAGAACAGAATATGGAAAAAGTGGTGGATAGAGATTTATTTTGAAATGGATTTATATTCTCTAAAAAAGAAGGGAAAAATATTTCATTATAAATATTTTTGGTTAAATATATTCTCTATAAGCTCCTCAATATATTGCCAGAACTATGGTTTAAACTTATCAAAAAATTGCGAAGCATCATTAAAACTTTCTTAAAAAGGATGAAACAATGAGATTATTAAGGTATCAAGATAGAAATTTATAGTATCTTTCATAAATCGTCAGAATATTTGTTATTTAGCATATGGATTTATAACCAATGAAATTATCGCAGTTGCTGGAGGCGAATAAGGAGTGAATAAGCAAAAAGTTTCAGTAATATTGCCGACATTTAATGAGAGGGAAAATATTGTTTCTCTTATTGAAGACATTCATTTAGAACTTGGTGATTATAATCATCAGATATTGGTGGTTGATGACAATAGCCCGGATGGTACCTATCAGACGGTATTAGAGCTTAATTTACCTTATGTTAAAGCTATTTTACGCCAAAAAGATCCTGGATTAGCAAATTCTATAAGGTGTGGCCTGGAGAATGCAGAAGGAGAAGTTTTTGTGGTGATGGATTCAGATTATAACCATCAGCCAAAATATCTACCCTTTATGGTGCAAGCGCTCTCTTATTATGATTGTGTATCTGCCTCCCGTTTTCTTTATGGGGGAGGAATGGATAGTTGGATTCGTCACAAATTAAGTTGGCTATTCAATATATTTGTTCGTATTGTTACCAGAGGCTTTATAACGGATAGCCTTTATGGTTTTTTCGCAATAAAAAAAGGAGTAATTGAGAAATGTAATTATAATGACATATTTTGGGGTTACGGCGATTATTGCATTCGCTTGATGTGGTATTTACAAAGAAACAGGGCAAGCATTTTACAGTTTCCAGCGGTTAACGGAAAACGTACAAAGGGTAAAGGTAATAGCAAGTTTATTCGAGTTTTTTGGCAATATTTTACCGAGGTGCTTAAATTAGCTTATAAAGAAAGGATAAAGAGACATGTACAAAGAAATTAATAAATGTCGGATATGTGGAAACACTGATTTAGTTTCACTCCTTAATCTGGGAGAACAAACTCTCACTGGGGTTTTTCCTAGAAGTAAAGATCAATTAATTACAAAAGGCCCATTAGAATTGGTAAAGTGCCAAGAAGACAAAGATGGAAACTCTTGTGGCCTTTTACAATTAAGACATTCTTACGATCTAAATGAGCTATATGGAGAAAACTATGGCTATCGTTCTGCTCTTAATAAATCAATGGTAGACCATTTACAAGGGAAGATAAAGAAAATTTTAAACATGATTCATTTGGCTCCTGGTGATTTAATCCTTGATATAGGTAGCAATGATGGTACATTGTTGAAAGCCTATCCTCATGATGGCCTTATTTTGGTAGGAATTGATCCCACAGGAAAGAAATTTAAGGGATATTATCCAGATTATATTCAACTTATCTCTGATTTTTTCTCAGCTGGAATTGTTAAACAGAACTTTGGAAAGAAGAAAGCAAAAATAATCACATCCATTGCGATGTTTTATGACTTAGAAGCGCCCATGGATTTTATGAGACAAGTTTATGAGGTGCTAGCCGATGATGGCATTTGGGTTTTTGAGCAAAGCTATATGCCTACAATGTTAGAAATGAACGCCTATGATACCATTTGCCATGAGCATTTGGAATATTATTGCTTAAAACAGATTAAATGGATGACTGACCGTATAGGATTTAAGATCATTGATGTTGAATTTAATGATGTGAACGGAGGAAGTTTCTCAATAACTGTTGCAAAGCCAAACTCATCTTATAAAGAATGCACCAGTCGGGTTGATGAAATCTTATCGAATGAAGAGAATATAGGTTTAAATACTTTGAAACCATATCAAGAATTTAAACAGCGTACTTTTAAGCATCGCGATAAACTGCGTCAGTTTATTAAAAAGATAAAAGCTAATAATAAATTAATGCTTGGTTATGGTGCATCTACTAAGGGAAATGTAATATTGCAATTCTGCAATATAACCGAGGAGGATATTCCTTTCATGGCGGAAGTAAATGAAGATAAATTTGGTTGTTTTACTCCTGGTACAAATATCCCCATTATTTCTGAAAAAAAAGCAAAAAAAATGAAACCGGATTACTTTTTGGTTATGCCATGGCATTTTAAAAAGAATTTCTTGGTTAGGGAAAAGAAATATTTAGATAATGGTGGCAAATTAGTCATGCCTTTACCTAAGGTAGAAATTATTAATAAACAAATATTAAGGTAATTAAAAAATTATAGTTAATTCCATAACGCTTTACAA
>JBFLYE010000019.1 GCA_040756715.1 bacterium | reverse complement strand
GAATTCAAAATTTCTTAAAAGGTGGATGAATTTTTAACAGATAAACACAACCCTATCTATTTTTGCACTAAGTAATGGAAGATACTATAATTCTATCTCAACCATCTTTTTTTCGTCAAGGAAAATTTTTAAATCCCCCTACCGGAGGTAAATCATATCGGTCTTGGCAAATACCGAACACCTTCCCGCAATCCTGGGTGGCTTCTCTTAAGCTTAATCCCTTTGTTCTTGGGCAATTATTTTTATTAAGAGGTTTGATAATGAAGCCAAAAACTTAAGGCAGGACTTGCCTTTACAGACTTATGGGTAGGTTTCTGAAAAAAACTATTGACAAATCTTTATAAAATGATAAAATTAGGGGATATAAAGGCTAAAATTATTATATGGATATAGACCTTCAGCTATTTGCAAGCCCGGAGGATGAAGGCAGAACAGAAGAGCCAACACACCGAAGATTAGAAAGGGCAAGAAGGAGGGGTCAGGTTGCAAGGACAGCCGAGTTTTCTCCAACCATTATAACCCTTGCTACAGCTATTCTTTTATTATTCATCGGCTTGTGGATATTCTCATCATTATTGCAATTTCTGTATTCCTCAATTGCAACAATAAATTCAGACAACCTTAACCCAGAAAGGCTTTATTTGCTCTTTATTGGAATGGGTGTAGACTTTTTAAAGATTACAATTCCCATTATGGCTTGTGCATTCTTTGTCTCCATTTTTTCTGAAGTTTTGCAAACAGGGCTTTATTTTTCTTATCAAGCATTATCCTTTGATCTATCAAAGATAGGCATTAATCTTGGAAGGATATGGCAAAGGATTGTTCCCTCTGCAAAGACACTCATTGAATATGCAAAGGCAATATTTAAGATTTGTGTTATTTCATATTTTGCCTGGAAAACAATAAGCTCCCATTATGAGGAGATAATTTTTACTATGTCAGGCGAGATATTCTCAAGCTTTTTCTTAATCACCAGGCTCTCTTATGAGATTATGATAAAATCTGCAATCTTTCTTGCCATTATGGCTGTTCTTGATTACCTATATCAGAGGCATGAATACAAAAGGCAGCTGAAAATGACAAGGTATGAGCTAAAGGATGAAATAAAACAGATGGAGGGAGACCCATTGGTGAGGGCAAGAATTCGCGAGCGTCAGAGGCAAATGGCAGCAAGGAGGATGATGGAGGAGGTAAAGAAGGCTGATGTGGTAATAACAAACCCAACCCATATTGCCATTGCCATTAGATATGATGCAAGTTCTATGTCCGCACCAATGGTTGTTGCAAAAGGTGAGAGCTTTATTGCAGAGAAGATTGTAGCAATAGCAAAAGAACATAATGTCCCAATTGTTGAGAATAAACCATTGGCTGAGGCACTTTATAGGGCTGTTCAAATAGGAGCTGAGGTGGGCGCAGAGTTTTACCAGGCAGTAGCCGAGGTCTTAGCCTTTGTTTGGAAACTGAAGAAGAAATGATGCAATTGCGGATTGCAAATTGCGGATTTTTTAAGTTTTTTAGATGGAAAAAATAGGAGGTCAAACCAACTGGACACAGAGGATGGATTTGCTGGTTGCTGTATTTATCCTTTGCATCATTGCGATGATGGTTATCCCCCTTCCACCATTGCTTATTGATATTCTAATTGCAGGAAACATTATGCTTTCCATAATGGTTATCTTGACGGTAATGTATATCGCAAAGGCAATAGACTTTTCTGTATTTCCATCCCTCCTTCTTATGGCAACCATATATCGGCTTGCCCTTGAGGTCTCAACATCAAGGCTTATCCTTTTAGGTCAAGGTGGGGATATAGGCATAGTAAAGGCATTTGGCTCATTCGTGGTGGGAGGAAACTACATTGTTGGGATAATTATATTTGCTATCCTTACCGTAGTCCAGCTCCTTGTTATTGTAAGAGGAACAACCAGGGTTTCTGAGGTTGCCGCAAGGTTCACCCTGGATTCTATGCCAGGAAAGCAGATGGCAATAGATGCAGACTTAAATGCAGGATACATTACAGAGGATGAGGCAATAAAGAGGAGGCAGGAGATAAGAAAGGAGGCAGATTTCTATGGTGCGATGGATGGTGCGGCAAAATTTGTCCAGGGCGATGTTATCGCCGCTATTGTAATTATAATAATAAACATCATCGGCGGGTTGATAATTGGCGTTATTGTAAGGCATGAGCCTTTAGGTGATGCGGTTAAAGCATATACCACATATACCATTGGCTGTGGGCTTTCTGCCCAAATCCCTGCATTTCTTATCTCAACCGCTACAGGCATCCTTGTCTCAAGAACATCATCTGAATTCTCACTTGGCTCTGATGTAATAAGGCAGATTACATCCCAGAGGCAGGCTTTGTGGATTACCGGGGGTGCATTATTCCTTCTCTCCTTTACACCCCTTCCAAGGATTCCTCTCCTTACCCTTGCTTGCTTTTGTGCCTTATTAGGGTATATAATGACAAGAAAGGAGGTAAAAAAGAAAAAGGAGGAGGAATTGCAAAAGAAAAAGCAAGAGCTTGAGAAGGTGAAAAAGCCAGAGGCGGTTACATCGCTTCTTTTGGTTGATCCAATGGAGCTTGAGATAGGCTATAGCTTAATTCCCTTTGTTGACCCTGAAGCGGGAGGCGATTTTCTGGATAGGATAACCATGATCAGGAGGCAGGCTGCATTGGAGCTTGGAATTGTTGTTCCTCCTATAAGGATTAGGGATAATATCCAAATTCCAAAGAATGAATACATTATTAAAATAAGGGGAACAGAGGTAGGAAGGGGCTCTCTTAAGCCAGAACACTTCCTTATTATGGGAGATAGGGATATGAGTAAAATAGAAGGAGAGGAAGGATTTGAGCCAACCTTTGGTATGCCCTGCAAATGGATAAAGGGAGAAAATAAAGAGCTTGCTGAAGAGCAGGGTTTTACCATTGTTGACCCTGCCTCGGTTATGGCTACACATTTAACTGAGATGATAAGAAGGCATTCCACAACCCTGCTTGGAAGGCAGGAGGTAAAGAGCCTGGTGGATAATGTAAAGGAGAAATACCCAAGCCTGGTAGATGAGCTTATTCCAGAGCCATTAAGCCTTGGTGAGCTTCAAAAGGTTTTGCATAGCCTCCTTTCTGAGAGGGTAGGAATAAGGGATATGGTAACCATCCTTGAGACATTGGCTGATTGGGCAGGTAAGACAAAGGATATCGGCTTTCTTACAGAGAAGACAAGGCAAGCTCTTTCAAGGCAGATAACCCATCAGCACCAGACACCAGATGGAAGGCTTTTGGTGATTACAATTGAGCCAAAACTTGAGGAGAGAATAGCTGCATCCATTATAAAAACAGAGGATGGAGAGAAGGCTAATCTTTCACCACAAGAGACAAATGCTCTATTAAAATCCATTCAAGAGGCAATAGGTAAAGAGGGTGCATATCAGCCTGTCCTCCTTACATCGTCAAGGATAAGAAGATGCTTTAGGAATATTATAGCACCATATATTCCATTTATTTCTGTGCTTTCTTATGATGAGATAGAGGTTGGGGTTAAGGTTACCTCAATTGGGATGGTGAGTATATGATTTAGGATTTAGAAATTTAAGATTTAGGATTTTATTATAAGGGAAAAATAAAAAAATAAACATATACAAATTGCAAATTGTAATTTTAAATGGTAAAATAAAGGTAAGATGATGAAATATAAGACATATGTGGCTCCCACCCTACAGAGGGCTTTATTGCAAATGGCCCTTGACCTGGGCAAGGATGCCCTTCTGGTAAGCCACAGAAATGTTAGAAAGGGCGGCATATTTGGAATCTTTGGAAAGAAGATGATTGAAGTAACCGCAGCCCTTCCCTTTACATCAAAACCGAAGCCAGAAAAACCCCAAGTTCAACCATTACAGCCACAAACTCCTCCTTACCAGCCACAGGTTGAAAGTGATCAACCCCAAATTCCCATTCCCGAACCCCGAAACCCGAATATCCAGCCACAGCCCCAAATTCAGCCAGATATAATAGGAATGATTCAAAAGGAGCTTTCCGAGATAAAACAGAAAATGACCACCATTATGGAGGAAAGAAGCATTATAAAATTTCCAGGAAAGTCACAGGAAGCATATATGAGGCTCATTAACAATGATGTTGAAAAGGAGGTTGCCGAGAAAATAATTAAACAGATAGTAGCTGAGGCACCACCAAATATACTGGAAGATGAGGCATTTGTTGAATCAAGGGTTCTAAAATATATAGCAGGCATAATTAAAACAGAAGAGCTAAGCCTTGATAATGGCAATCCAAAGATTATCACATTGATTGGTCCAACCGGGGTTGGAAAAACAACCACCCTGGCAAAAATAGCCGCAGACTTTGCCTTTGAAAAGCATAAGAAGGTATCGGTTATAACCGTTGATACATATAGGATTGCAGCCGCTGAACAACTTAAGACATATACAGACATATTGGGTATTCCCCTTGAGGTTGTTTATTTTCCATCAGAATTTAAGAAGGCAATAGAAACCCATTCTTCCTCTGACCTCATCCTTATTGATACAGCAGGGAGAAGTCAAAGAAATTCTATTCAGATGGCAGAGCTTAAGGCATTTATCTCCCAAGCAGGCTATAACTTAGAGAATTGCCTTATCCTTTCCTCAACCACAAAATATAAGGAGCTTCTTGATATTGCTGATAATTTTAAAAGGGTATCATTCCATAAGGTAATATTTACAAAAACAGACGAGGCTGTTTGTTTTGGAGGAATTCTCTCATTGAGCTCTAAAATAGAACAGCCCATTATATACATTACCACAGGACAAAATGTTCCTGAGGATATAGAGCAGGCAAATCCAACAAAGCTTGCAAAAATGGTCTTTGGAACAATATGAATTTAAGATTTAAGATTTTTTAAAATGGATCAAGCGGAGAGATTAAGAGAGCTAGTAAAGGAAAGAAAGAGGGATTCGGTTGAGATAGTAACAGTAACCTCTGGAAAGGGCGGTGTGGGAAAGACAAATATCTCGGTTAATCTTGGAATATCATTTGCCCTGGCAGGAAGAAGGGTTCTTGTGATTGACGCAGACCTTGGGCTTTCCAATGTAAATATTGTAGCAGGTGTTGTTCCACCGCCAAGGTATAACCTTTTCCATGTTATCAAAGGAGAGAAGAAAATTGAGGAGGTTGTAGCAGAAGGTCCTTGTGGAATAAAGATAGTAACCGGGGCAATTGGTATATCAACCCTGGCGAACCTTTCTCCCAAGAAAAGGGATGAGTTAATTGAGCAATTGTCAGGCATGTCTAGTATCGCTGACCTTATTTTTATTGATACCTCAGCCGGTCTTTCTGGAAGGGTGCTTTCATTTGTTCTTGCCGCAGACAAGGTCTTGCTTGTTACAACACCAGAACCAACTGCCATTGCAGATGCATATGGAATAATAAAGGCTGTATCCTTCAGGACAAAGGACTTAGATATAAGGCTTATTGTCAATCGGGCAAAGACACTGGAGGAGGGAGAGAGGGTAGCCAATAGGATAATGGAGATAGCAGGTCAGTTTTTGGGAATGCAGGTTAAAAAAATCGGTGTTCTCCTTGATGACAGGGCGGTTGAGGAATCTGTGAGGGAGCAATCTCCATTCTTTCTTACCCATCCAAAGGCAAAGGCAACCCAATGTATTTACAACATAAGGAATGCAATGGCAAATATCCCCTTTCCTGAAAATGGAGGAATAAGTAGTTTCCTAAAAAGGCTCTTTAAAACAGAGCATATGGAGTTTGCCAAGGAGGAAGGCTAATTTGCTTGATGCGTTTTACAAATGAGATTGTGCCACATTTTGATCCAAAGCATATTGTTCCTTTTTCTTTTCTTCTTACTCCTTTGTTTATTTAATATTTCTCCTTTTATAAGCTTTCTTTACCACAAGATAGAAATAACCGCTTATTTAAAAGAGGGGATTCCCTTTTCCTCCCTTGAGGCTCTTATGAAAAGGATAAACCAGGAAAGGAAAGGAATTGAGATTAGATACCAATCAAAGGAAGATGCATTAAAAGGGCTTGTTCCCGCTGAGGTAGTCAATATTCTGGATAAAAATCCCCTTTGTTCTTCATTCAAGATAAGGCTCTTTGGAAAGATAGAAGAAAATGATTTTGACAAGTTTATCTCTTTCCTTTCCTCTATGAAAGATATTGAGAAGATAAGCTATTCAAAAGAAGCCCTTAAGTTTTTGTCAAAGATAAAACATGGGTTTTTAAAAGCCTTCCTTTGGATTTGTGGAATTTGTTCTTCCTTTATAATTATTATTCTCATCCTTCTTTCCTTAATGGATGCAAAGCTCTATAAAGAGGAGAGGGAAATTTTATACCTTTCTGGAAGAACAAAATGGTCTCTTGTTCTTTCTTCCCTTATATCTTCTATGATTGATGGGCTTTTTAGCTCTCTAATTGCCTTTGTTTTTCTTTTTATAGGATGGACACTTTTTGTCCATAAAGGGATTTCTCCTTCCTTTGAAATATCTTTCTTCTCCTTTGATATTATATTAAGCCTTGCGGGGATAGGAATCCTTCTTGGATTTATTACAAAAATCCCTACCCTCTTTTTTCTCTAATAGCGTATAGAAAACCCCTTAAATTCACCGGTAAAATCTCCATATTCTATTTCAACACTAGAAACAAAAGCACCCCTTGGTCCTTTTTTGCACCATTCTATAAGTCTTTCAATATCCTCCTTTTCTCCCTCTGCCCAAACCTCAACCCTTCCATCAGAAAGATTTTTTACCCATCCAGAAAGAAAAAGGGAATTTGCAATATCCCTTGTATTTGCCCGAAAGAATACACCCTGGACAGAGCCTGAAATAAGGAGATGACAAGACACTTTCACGCTTCTATAGGAATTCTAACAGTAAAACAAGCTCCTTTATCTTCGCTCTCGGAAACCGAAATTGTGCCATTATGTTTCTCTACAATCTCTTTGGATATAGCAAGACCTAAGCCTGTTCCCCTTATCTTTGTTCCAAAGAATGGCTCAAATATCTTATTTCTTATTTCTTGGGGAACACCAGGTCCGCTATCGGATATAGAAACCTCAATATTATTATCTAAAACCTGTGATTTTATTTTTATCCTTCCAATCTTTTCTAAATTTGGGTGGAAAACACCCTCTCCTTCCATAGCTTGAACTGCATTTACTATAATATTGGCAAAGAGATTATGTATCCAATGAGAATCTAATGGAATAGATGGAATATCAGCTGATAGCTCCTTAAGAACATCAACCTTTGTTAATTCATTAGAAAGGCTTCTTAATGCCTCTTCAATAATACGGTTGATATTTACCAAATTACTTCTTAAGAAAACCCCCTTTACAAACCCCATTGTTTCCTCCACCACAATATTTGCCCTTTCCTCTGCCCTTCCAATCATCTCCAAGTATTTTATAAACTCCTCAGGAAGCCTTTTCTTTAAAAAATAGACATTGCTCTTTATAATAGCCAAAGGATTTTTTAGCTCATGGCCAATTCTTGATGCCATTGTTCCCAGGGCTACCATTTTCTCTTGATGGGCAAGCTTTTTATGCATACCCTCAAGCTCTTTTGTTTTTTGCTCTAATGTTTTTTCAAGTTCTTCTGCAAATCTTTTCTTTTCCTCATAGAATTTTGCATTTTCTAGGGCAAGACCTGCATAATGGACAAAAATAGAAAGAAAAGCCTCGTCTTGTTTCGTTATCTCCTCTTTAGATGAGCAGATTAAAACAAAATAGGCTATATTCTCTTTAATTAATAAGGGAACCCCTATAAAGTTCTTTGCTCCTATTAGAACCTGGATGGCATCACAGCAAGCTTTAGAGATTACCTTTCCCATAAACTCTTCAAGGTTTTTTCTAACCACAATTTTTCCAGTAAGTAGCTCATTTATAAATGGAAGCTCTGCAATTGGTGACCTTATGCTTGAAATGGGCACTTCAAGTATATCTTCTATTGTGTGTCTTATCTCTTTCTCCCCTGAAAAGATATGGTCTAATGCTTCTTTTTTATCCTCTGAAAGCCGACTTATAAAGACATAATCATAATCAAGAAGGGAAATGATATATTCCATCACCAACTTTAATATCTCCTGAGAGGAAAGCTTAGATGCCATATTTGTAGAAGCTTTTAAAAGAACCTCCATCTCCTTATTTCTTTTTCTTAAATCCCTTATTGTTGCCTTAAGGCTTTTTTCCAAAACCTTAAAATCTTTTGCAATCTCTCCTATTTCATCCTTTGTTTCTACACTTACAGGATAATCAAGATCACCTGAGACAATAGTCCTTGTTGCTTGTGAGAGATTAAGAAGGGACGAGAGGATTTTCTTTATGAAAACAAAAAGGACAAAAAGGGAGAAAAGGACAAAAAGGGAAAAGACAAATATAAGCTTTTCCCTTATTCTTGTTACAAATATTTCTATCTCAAGAGGAGCTATTCCTCGTGCAAGAAGAAAATCCCTTTCCTCCTTGATGAGAAACCAGATAAGGATAGAGGTAGAAAGGATAATTAAGGCAAGCATCAAGAACAAAATCTTTGCTTGAATGCTAAATTTCTGTTTTGTCATAGATATGGATTTATAGTATCTTCCCTAATTGAATTGTTTTAAATCTTAGTATGTGTTCAGTTCCTTTGTTAAAGGAATAACCCTTTTTAGAACCCTTTAATTAACCACGAATTAACACTAATAAACACGAATAATTTTTTTGTAATTTGTGTCAATCCCTGCCCATTCGTGGTTTTTCTTCCCTTTTTATAAAGCTAAACACATACCCTTTTGTTAATTTGACAAACTCGCACCCTCCTCCATGGCTTGCCAAGATTGGTTTAACCTCCCTTTCCAAAAATGTTTTTATTCTTTGCTCCACCTACTTTAAAAACATCATAAGCCCTTGCTTTGCAGGTGGAGAGAGCTTTCTAAATTTAGCAATCAATTCCTCCTCTTCCTCAGAAAGGGGGGTTTCTTTTTTCTCTTTAAGCTCAGATTGTAAGGATTTAAGCCCTTCTATTAAGTTCTCTATATCCTCTGGCTTTAATTTCTCTTTTGGTTTTTCCTCTATTGGTTTTGGTTTCTCTTTTGGTTTTTCCTCTACTAATTTGGGCTTTTCTTCCTTTTTTATTTCCTCTCCAAGAACACATTCAGGGGTAATAGGCCTTTGAAGCTTCTTTGTGAAGTAGTCTGTAAGCCTCTTTAGGTTGCCCTGCTTTGGCTTTATACCTTGCCAATACCAGTTATTAAAGCTTGAATTGGGAAGGTTTAAATCCCTTTTTATATTTCTAACCGCCCCAACCAGATCACCCTTTCCCACCTCAAGAAGAAGGTCTCTAAGGCCTTTCCTTATTCCTGTTAGCTCTTTCTTTTCAGGAATGGTTTTTTCTGGACAGGATGCGAGCTCTTTTTCAAAATAGCTCATCATCCTTTTCCATATCTTTGGATTCCTTGACTTTCCCCCTTTATAAAGGTAGCTTTTAAATGTGAGTTCGTTAATCTTCAAATCAGAAGCCACCTTTTTTATAGAATACCCTTTCCCTTCCCTCAATCTCTCATACATCTCTCGAAGCTTTTCCATCTTCTTTACCTCCTTTTCTCCCACTTTTAAACTTAAGCGTGAGAAATTATAAAATTAAGTATACTTTAAAATCTCTACTTTGTCAAGTTAAAAACACATTACTTGATTTTTATGCTTAAATTGGATAAAATTGCCAAAATGGAAGGATTAGAGGCAAAGATAAGATTGATTCCGCCAAAGGAAAAAGGGAAACCTCCAAGGAGAGAGGATGTCATTAGCACATTAAAGGAAAAGGGTATAATTTATGGAGTAGATGAGAAGGTAATAGACTCTGCTATCTTAAAAAAGGAATACAATAAAGTTATTGTTGTTGCAAAGGCAAAAAAGCCAACAAAAGGGATAGATGCTTCGTATATCTATAAATATGAAGAAGAAATAGAGGTAATAGATGGACAAATCCTTGCCATAAAAGAAGAGGCAAGATTAGGAGAGCCAGGGATTTCTGTTTTTGGTAAAGAAATTCCAGGCATTTCTGGAGATGATTTTCAGATAATTCCAGGGAAAAATACATACCTTTCAGAGGATGGAAAAATTTTATATTCAACAGGTAAAGGGAAGGTATTTTGGAAGGAAAATAGGGCTGATGTTTTAAAGGTATTGAGGATAGATGGTGATTTAGCTGAAGATGTGGACTTTGATGGAATGGTAATTATCTCTGGCAATATATCTCCTGATGTATCTCTTAAGGCAGAGGATATAAAGGTAGGAGGGGAGATAAAAAATGGTGTATCTATTGTCTCAAGGGGAACAATTGAGGTAGAGAAAGACATAATGGGAAGCGAAGAAAAAAGGGTAAGTATAAAAGCAGAATGTGATTGCCTGGCAAATTCAGCAAGCTACTCTGATATAGAGGCAGGTGGTTCTATTGTTATGAAAACAGGGCTTTTGCATTCAAATACAAGGGCAGAAAACTGTGTTGTTATAGGAAGGAAGGCCATAATTATGACATTCAAAGACATACCTTCTGAGATATTCTCCCTTCCCATTGCTATGGCAAAAGGGGTGCAAGGAATTATTGGTGGGGTAATTCAAGGGAAAAACTCTGTAAGCGCAGAAACAATAGGCTCTGTTTCTTACGAAAAGACAGAAATAATAGTAGACCAAGGGGGTTTTGTTTCCTCAATGTCTATATATCCAAAAACAAAGATTACGATTGGTAAAACAAGCCTTGAGGTAAAAAAGGCGATGGAATCTTTAACCCTAAAGGAAGAAAGGGGAGGAATCCTTCAATTTCCATATCAACAAAAAGAGGTAAAGCTTAAAACAAAGGAGTATGAACAAAGAAAGCCAGAATCAGAACCATCTATCCTTGTCAAAAACATTGAGGAGGGAAAAAGGCTTTTGGGAATAGCTGATATAGATTATATTCCCTTGAAAAATTGGTTTCTCTGTTTTGAAAGGCAAAGAAAGGGAGCTTGGGAGAAAATAAGGGAAGAGAAAAAAGAGGAAAGGAGAAAAGAAGAAGAAAGGGATGGAGAGATAGAAATTTTAAACCAGGAGGATGGCTTGTTTGTTGTAATTAAGCCACCCGGGAGGAGGGGAAATCCGGTAACATTAGAAGATGCAAAGGAAAAGCTAAAGGAATTTTATGATTACAATGAAAATACCTTAAAAATTACAATTGAGGAAATGTCTTCAAAGCCGGTAAAAATAGGCCCTCGGCAATATATCCCCGAACTTGACGGAAAGGTAGTAATAAGAACAAATGAAAACAAAGAGGCTTATATAGGCTTAACCCCTCCACATCCACATTTAGGAAAACCAATAAGGGGAAGGATAGTCTTGAGGGAGATTGAAAAAAACAATATAACATTTGGAATAGATAAAAATGCAATTGCAAGCCTTCTTAAAAACCCTGTATACAACAAAGAAATTCCCTTTGCAAAGGCAAAAATGCCAAGCAAAGGAAAAGATGCTTACCTTATCTATCAATTTGGAATAGTAGAGGGAAAAGAAATAAAAAGGGAGGATTGCCTTGAGGTCATCGAGGGACAAATTTTAGCTATAAAAGAGCCTTCAAAGATAGGAGAGAAAGGGATTGATATATTTGGAGAGGAAATAGAAGGAATTATAGGAGACGATATTGAAATAATCCCTGGGGCAGGTACTTATCTTTCGGCCGAGGGAAGAATTCTATATAGCCATGAAAGGGGAGAGGCTCATTGGAAGGAAAATAGATGCGATGTGGAAAAGGTTTTAAGAATAGAGGGTGATTGTAAAGAGGATGTAGATTTTCCTGGAAAGGTTATAATCTCAGGTAATGTAGAAAAGAGAACAAATATTATTGCAAAGGGGGATATTGTAGTGAAAGGGATGGTTGAGATGGGAGCAAATCTTACATCAAACGGGAGTATATATATTGATAAAAATGTGGTGGGGAAAAAGAAAGAGGAGGTATTCCTTAAGGCAAGCGGTGATATAGTTTGTGAATCCTGCGAAATGACAAATATATCTACAGATGGAATTCTCATTGTTCGGATATTTCTGGATGGCATAGTTAAGGCAAAAAGGGTATTTATCCAGGGAAGAAGGGGGATAATTATGACAAAGGGAGAGGTTCCTCCACCCATATTTACCCTCCCTGTGGTTATTGCAAAAGGAAAAAAGACATTTGAAGGTGCTAAAATATTTGCCGAAGAGCTTGTTGATACAGAGGAGATGGGTTCTTCAGAGATGACAGAGACAGAGGTGGAGGTAGGTGAAAAAGGCATTGTATCTATCTCGGGAACAATATTTCCAAATTCAAAGATTAAAATAGGAATAAAAACCTTAAGGATAACAAAGCCATTGATTGGGCTTACATTTAAGCTCAAAGATGGCCAGATTAAAGAAAGCCCTTACGAGTCTTCTCCTATTGAGATGACAAAAAAGGAGATTGTTTCAAAAAAGATGAGGTTTGAACCACCGGCTTCTATTGTCATAACAGATCAAAACCTCCTTGATGCCATCGCAAGGGGAGCACATTTTCTTAAAATCCCTGAGGAAAAGGCTGAATTTTCCCTCTTACTTGAGGAAAAACCAAATAAGACAATAAGGATATTTCCCGCAGGGATGTTTGGTCCCTGGAGTGAAGATTGGGATGCAACATATGGAGAGGATAGGGATGCCAGGTTTAGCTTTGATAACCGTGCAGATGGGCTATATCTTGTAATCCATCCTCCCCATGGTGAAGGAAGATGGGTTGTTCATAATGATGTTTTGCAGGGAATTAAAAAAGAGGGTTTTGTAGGGATTGATTATGTAGGAATAAGTAATTTATTTAAGGAGATTGAGGAGAAAAAGGAGAGGAAAGAGAGGGCAATAAAGATAGGAGAGAGGCAATATCTCTCTGATGTTTCAAAGATTATTAAAATAAAAATAACAGAGGATGAAAAAGCAGAGGCTATTTTTTACCCACCAATGATAGGTGGTATGCTCATTGATATGGATGAGGTTATGAAATTCATAAACAATGAGGGGATAATCGCCGGAATAGACCATAATGCAATAAAGGATGCATTGGTTAATGAAAGGTTTAAAGAGCCTATTGTTATTGCCTCTCCTATTCCTCCCATACAGGGAAAGGATGCCTTACTTGAATATAAGGTAAAGGAAAAGGAGGGAATTTCTCTTTCTCCTGATGTATCTGGAAGGGTTGATTTTAAAGAAACATCCCTTATTGTCTCTGTTAAAAAGGGAGATATTCTGGTGGTAAAGCATCCCCCTATCCCTGGAAAGCCAGGGAAAAAGATAAGCGGAGAGGAGATTCTTCCTCCTCCTCCCAAGGATATCCCTCTGCCAGTTGGAAAGAATACAAAAATATCGGATGATGGGCTATTTCTTATAGCAGATATTGATGGTAAGGTAATATTTAAAGAGAAAAAGATTGATCTAGAGCCATTATACGAGGTAAGGGGCGATGTTTGCCTTCAAACAGGCAATATCCATTTTTCAGGAAGCGTTATTATTTCTGGTTCTGTGCTTCCTGGGTTTGTGGTTAGCGCAGAGGCCGATGTTTTTATAAAAGATGCAATAGATGGTGGCATAATAAAGGCAGGTGGAAAGATTGAGGTGCAAGGAGGGATAAGAAAAGGAAATGTGGCTGGAAAGACAATTACAGCAAGCTTTATTGAAAACTCCTATATTTCTTGTGAGGATGTAGCGGTAAAAGGGGCAATTCTTCACTCTGATATCCTTACTTTTAATATAAAGGCAAAGAAAATCATGGGAGGAAGGATATTTGCAAAAAATAGTATAGAGGCAGACGAGATAAAAGGAAAAACATCCCTTTATCTTGGAAGGGAGCCTGAAATAATACTCCAAATTGAAGAGCTTACAAAATCGCTTAAAGAAGCGAAGGTAGAATACGAAAGATTATTGCTTGATATTGCGCATATTGATCTTTTATCATCCCACAGAAAAGAATTGCTTAAAGAGGAAATAGAAAGAAAAAGGAAGCTTCTTTTTGAAGCTATAGAGAAGATTAGGGATTTAGAGACAAAAGAAAAAAATGAAGGTGCATTTGTAAGGGTCAAAAATACAATCTCTGAAGGAACAGAGATAGATATATTAAAATCAAGCTTTTTTGTCTTAGAAGAAAAGAGAAATTGCACCATTAGATTAAAAAATGGGAGGATTGTTATAGAAATTTAGGATTTAGGAAGGCTTTATAAAATTATGAATTTTGAATGTTGAATTTTGAATTTCGGTTAAAATTTAATCTCGCTCAAGAATTACTAAAGATTGCTCAGAAAGAATTAACTGAATAAAGCAAGGATATCAAAACCCAAAACCTTTATTTTTTCCCAAATAACCACTTGTCAAACAAAGATTAAATTATATATTATTATGATATGAAACTTAAGCATTGATATTGGCAGAATAAAGCTTAAAAGTTGCCCTGTTGGGTGGAAATAAGGCATAAAGGCATACCATATCCTTTTACAACAAGAGCTTGATACTCTTAAGAAAAGATGGGAAATCAAGATTATTTTGGAAAACCTATAAAATTCTCCCAGCATAGCCTTGATAATATGGTTGATCGAGGAGCAACAAGAGAAGAGGTGGAATTAGCAATAATGAATGGAGAGTCCTTTCCTGCTAAAAAAGGAAGGATTGCTTTCCGTAAGAATTTTAGCTATAATGATATGTGGAAAGGCAGATTTTATAATGTTAAGCAGGTAATGCCTATTGTAGTTGAAGAACCCAATAGGCTTATGGTTGTAACTGTATATGTATTTTTTATTGGAGGTATGGGATGAAGATAAGCTACGACAAAGAGGTTGATGCAGCCTACATATCCTTTAAAAAAGAACCTACCCAAGTAACTACAATCCGTCTATCAGAAGATGTTGCTATAGACCTTGGGGTTAATGAAGAGATAGTAGGTATTGAAATTCTGGATGCATCTTTACATCTTGGCTTTAAAAAGGAAAATCCGAAGATAGAGCTTGAAAATGTTGGTGTAGGATAACCTTGCCTTAGAAACTTTAATATGAAACTTAAGCATTGACATTGGCGGGATAAAGCTTAAAGATAGCCATTTTGGATGAGAATGATAACACAGGTTTCAAAAATGCTGACAAAAAGGTCTTTGTTGTTTAGAATTTCTTTGATGAAAGAGCCATTAAGGTATTTAAACAATGCAAAGGAAATATTAAGAAATGCTCCGATTGAGGATAATAATTATACAGATATTATAGTATCTTCCATTACTTAGTGCAAAAATAGATAGGGTGTGTTTATCTGTTAAAAATTCATCCACCTTTTAAGAAATTTTGAATTCTAAATTTTGAATTTTGAATTGAAGGTTTAAGTTTTATA
>JBFLYE010000018.1 GCA_040756715.1 bacterium | reverse complement strand
GAAAAGGGAAATCCCTCTTTTGAAAAAGGAAGAACCAAAACCAGCACCACTGGAATATGAGGTATTTAAAGATGATATTACAATCGGGGAAGAAACAAAAACATTCACAGAAGAGGAAGAAAATTATCTTTTTGGAGTAAAGCTTATATCGCTTGGAATGAATGATGAAGGAATAGCATATCTTGAAAACCTTATTAAAGAAAAACCAAAAATAGGCTTTGCTGATAAAATTCTATTTACCATAGGAGAGGCAAAGAAGGATTCTGAGGTAATAAACAAGCTGTTAAAGGAATACCCAAAAACAGCCTTAAAATATGAGGCAAGGCTTCTTGCCTGCCAGCTTATTTTTTCCAAAAAGGATTATAAAACCTCAATTGTTGAATATATGAAGTTAATTAAAGAGATAGAACAAGGCACCATTACAGATTTGTTTCCCTATCTTCCTCCAAAGATAAGAAATTCAGATGAAATAAGGGTATCTGCTCAGATTGGTCTTGGAGATAGTTATAAAGAGCTTGGAGATTATATCCAAGCAATTGTAGAATATAAGAAGGTTTTGGATGAATATCCAAAGATAAAGGGCGCTGATGATGCAGGGTTTTACATTGCAGATATGTATGATAGGTATCCAAAGGTAAGGGACTTTATAAAGGCAGTAGAATTTTATGGAAGGCTAATAAGGGAATATCCGGATAGCAAATGGGTAGAAAGGGCAAAACAAAGAAAAAAGCATATAGAAGAGAATTATTTATAAAAATGCGGATTGCGGAATGGGGAATGTGGAATAAAAAAAATGGTAAAATCAGATAGGTGGATTAGGGAGCAGGCAAAAAAGGGGATGATTGAGCCATTTGCTTCTAATCAATTAAGCAAGGCGGTAATCTCTTACGGGCTTTCCTCATATGGTTATGACATAAGGGTTTCTGATGAATTCCTTATATTTACAAATATAAACACAACAATTGTTGACCCAAAGAATTTTGATCCGAAATCATTTGTCCATTTTAAGGGTGATATCTGTATAATCCCTCCCAATTCATTTGCTTTGGCAAGGTCAGTTGAATACTTTAGAATCCCAAGGGATATCATTACAATATGCCTTGGAAAATCAACCTATGCCAGGTGTGGAATAATCACAAATGTAACGCCATTTGAGCCAGAATGGGAGGGGTTTGTAACCTTAGAAATCTCAAACACAACACCCCTTCCGGCAAAGATATATGCCAATGAAGGCATTGCCCAGGTTTTATTCCTTTCTTCTGATGAGGTCTGCGAGGTTTCATATGCTGATAAGAAGGGAAGATACCAGGCTCAAAAGGAGATAACCCTTCCAATGGTTGAATGAAGCTTTACCATCTAATAGAAATCCAGCAATTTAAGGATAAAAATTTATTGGATGAATTGTTTTTCCTTACCGAGAGGATGGAAAACTTGGATAAAACAGAAGATTCCTCCTTGCTTCTTAAGGGAAGAAAAAAAATCCTTGCCACATTATTTTATGAGCCATCTACCAGGACAAGGCTTTCCTTTGAATCGGCGATGAAGAGGCTGGGTGGCGATGTAATATCAACCGAGGATGCACCCCATTTCTCCTCAATGGTAAAGGGAGAATCCCTAACGGATACAATAAGGGTTATTGGAGATTTTGCCGATATTATTGTCTTAAGGCATTACGAAGAAGGTTCGGCAAAAAAGGCTTCCCAAATATCGCCTGTTCCTGTAATAAATGCAGGCGATGGCCCTGGTCAGCATCCAACCCAGGCACTATTAGACCTCTATACCATAAAAAAGGAGCTTAAAAGGATGGACAATCTTAAAATTGGGCTATTGGGAGACCTCCTTTATTCAAGAACCATACACTCCCTTGTTTGGCTTCTTGCACAACAAGAGGCAATAGAGCTTTATTTTATTAGCCCAGAAGAGCTAAAAATGCCATCTGACCTTATTGATTATCTTAAGGAAAAGGAGGTCTCTTTTGAAGAAGATTGCAATCTTATTGATATAGCAGGATTTCTTGATATTCTATATGTTACAAGGATTCAAAAGGAAAGGTTTAGAAACCAGGAGGCTTATGAAAAGGTTAAGAATTCCTATGTGGTTGATATGGAGGTTGTCTCTTTAATGAAGAATGATGCTAGAATCCTCCACCCCCTTCCAAGGGTATCTGAAATATCAGAAGAGGTAGATAGAGATAAAAGGGCAGGCTATTTTAGCCAGGCAAGAAATGGGCTTTATGTAAGGATGGCCCTTCTTAAAATGATATTGGGATGATAGAGGAGCGTAAAAGGTATTACCCTATATTCCTTGATATAGAAGGAAAGAGATGTGTTGTTGTAGGTGGTGGAAAGGTGGCAAAGAGAAAGATTGAAAGGCTGTTGGAAGCAAGGGCAGATGTTGTGGTTATAAGCCCAGATTTGGAGGAAGGTTTAAAAGAAAGGGTTTTGTGGATAAAGAGGGAGTATAAAAATGGCGATTTAGAGGGAGCATTTATTGCAATTGCAGCAACCAATGACAAACAAATAAACCAGATGGTATATAATGAAGCAGAAAAAATGGGTATTCTGATAAATGTGGTTGATAAACCAAAGCTTTGTAGATTTATTGTTCCATCCCTTATTCAAAGGGATGATGTTACAATTGCCATATCAACCGAAGGGAAAGACCCATCTTTGGCAAAGGAAATAAGGATAAAAATTGAGAAATGTGTTTAGAGCTTCTTAAAATTCATTTCACCTTATATTTATTGCTCAAGGCTCTTGGCTACATAGACCTTAACCCTTCCGCCTTGACTCTTGAGCTATTAAAATCCTAAATTTCAAAATGCTTTCCTTTATATCCCTGCTTTCCAAGATTGCCCTTGATAGAGCAATTGCATCTGCTTCTTTTACCTTTTCTACATTTTCCAATGTTATCCCACCTATTGCAACAATGGGAATCTTTATCCTTTCCTTTACCTCTTTGATTATTTCATAGCCAATGGGAGAAAGTTCGGGTTTTGTCTTTGTTTTAAATATAGGACCTAATCCAATATAGTCCGCACCATTCAATTCTGCCTTTATTGCCTCATCCAGGCTATGGCAAGAGATTCCAATTATTCCAGGAAACCTTTTTCTTGCATATTTTATGGGAAGGTCAGCTTGTCCAAGGTGCAAGCCATCCGCAGCAATGGCTGATGCAATATCAAGTCTATCGTTGATTATTAAGGTAATCTCATCGGAAAGGCTTCTTATTTTCTCTCCTGTTTTTAAAAATTCCCTGATCACACACCCTTTATCCCTTAATTGGATTATTTTAACAGAAGATTCAATTGCCTTTTCTGCTACCTCTATAGCATTGCATAACCCTGTATCAATGATTAAATATAAACCCTTTATCCTTGGCTTAAACAAAGC
>JBFLYE010000017.1 GCA_040756715.1 bacterium | reverse complement strand
CCTGACTCTTTAATTACCCTTCCATACCCCCTTGGCTCTCTCTTCCTTACCGCCAGGATTGTGGCATCTGCCTTTTCCTTAAGATGAAAATTTATTAGCCTTTTTATGGTTTTTTTAGAAACAAGGGGAACATCTCCTGGTATAACCACAAAATCACCTTTAATAAAGGGCTTTGCACAAAAGAGGGCATCGCCGGTTCCCAAAACACCCTTTTGAAATGCTATTTTTCCTCTATTCCCTATTAAATCACAGATTTCCTTGCAACCCTCTTGAACAATAAATACCCGATTTTTAAAGAAAGATGTTGCCTCTATTAAATAAGAAAGAATGGGCTTTCCCATTAAAGGATGAAGCAATTTTGTTGTCTTTGATCTCATCCTAATGCCTTTACCTGCGGCTAAAATTACAACTGTATCACAGCTTTCCATACCTCTTTCTTTCAGCCCGAAGCCTCTTCCTAAGCTTCTCGTATTTATGCTTTCTTATCTTCTTCCTTCTTTTCTTAACAACGCTACTCATTTTACCTCTTAATTATTTTGCAAATTTTAGACTTTAATTATATAATTTTAATCTTAAAATGTCAAAAATAATTGCTCAAGCTGCAATAAGGGGAGCGCACAGAATAGCCAAGGAGGCAGAAACAAGGCTTTTTAAGGCAATTGATAGATTTTCTCCAGAAAAAAGCATTGAATTTCCAAACACCGGCTATTATCTTCCCATAATCTATGCAATGACAGGAATTCCGGTAAAAACCCTTGCTGATTGTGAGAAGGTTTTAAAAATGGCAAAGGATTTGCTTCCAGAAATTCCCGCAAAACACATTAACCTTCCATACCTTGGAGAGACCCTTGATGCTGGAATGGCAACCTTATGGAATGAGGAGATCATTGAGGTATTAAAATATTTAGAAGACCCCTGCCCCTATTTTATCGCACCCTCTCCAGATGAAACCCATCTATGGCTTGGTGCAGCAGATGATAAGATAATGAGGGAGAGGGGGATTGAATTTGTTGATGGCTCTGCCCCTGGGTTTGCTGCCTGTGTGGGTTGTTGCCCTGATAAAGAGACGGCCGCTAAACTAGCAAGGGAACTTCAAGAAAAAACTCTCTATGTCTTTTTACACGCAGAAAACAACGGTGTTTCAATGGCAGAGCAATTAAGGGAGGCTGATGTCCAATTGGGATGGGAAACTAGGCTTGTTCCATTTGGCAAGGATATATATTCTGCTGTTTTTGCTTTGGGTTTTGCCTCTCGTGCCGCAATGTCCTTTGGTGGTGTTGCACCCGGAGATTATAGAAGAAACCTTTTATATAATCGCCATCGGGTATTTGCCTTTATCCTTGCATTAGGAGAGGTTTCAGATGAATGGTATGCTACAGCAGCAGGGGCAATAAACTATGGATTTCCGGTAATCTCTTATACGCCAATTCCCGAAATCCTTCCTACCGGTGTTTGTATGTATGAGCATGTTGTTTCCAATGTTCCCTTTGACAAAATGGTAGAGAAGGCGATATATGTCAGAGGGCTTAAGGTAATTACGGCAAAGATTGACATACCTGTTCCCTATGGCCCTGCCTTTTCGGGAGAAAGGATAAGAAAGGAGGATATGTTTGTTGAGATAAATGAGATGAGAACAAAAAAACCCACCTTTGAATATGTAACCACAAAGCCAAGCAATGAGGTAGAGGATGGAAAAATAGAGGTTATCGGCTTTGACCTTGATAGTGTAGAGGAAGGAGGCTCTATGGCTTTGGGGATATGGGTTGAGGTTTCTGGTGCAAAAATGCAAAAGGATTTTGAGCCAATATTAGAGCGTCATATCCATGAATCCCTAAATGCCGCCTCGGGTGTTTTGCATATAGGCCAGAGGGATATAAGCTGGATAAGGATAAGCAAGGAGGCGTATAAGAATGGTTTTAGGCTAGTCCATATTGGAAAGATAATCTATGCCAAATTCCACCATGAATATTCAAGTATTCTTGATAAGGTTTCTGTTTTTCTCTATACAGAAGAAGAAACGATAAAGGAAAAAAGGGAGATTGCCAGAAAGGTTTATAAAGCAAGGGATGAAAGGATGGCTGGCTTAACCGATGAAGGCGTAGATACCTTCTATTCCTGCACCCTATGCCAATCATTTGCTCCAAACCATGTCTGTATTGTTACCCCAGAGCGTTCTGGCTTATGCGGAGCATATAACTGGCTTGATACAAAAGCCGCCCATCAAATCTCTCCAACTGGACCAAATCAGCCAATAAAAAAGGGAAATGTTATTGATGAAAGCCTTGGGCAATGGGATAATGTAAATAGAGCTGTTTTAGAGAGGTCTCACAACAAGATTGAACGAATGTCTGCCTATTCAATAATGGTTGACCCAATGACTTCCTGCGGTTGCTTTGAGTGCATCTCGGTTCTCCTTCCTTCGGTTTCTGGGATTATGATTGTGGATAGAGACCATACTGGGATGACCCCTTGCGGCATGAAATTCTCAACCCTAGCTGGCTCTGTAGGTGGAGGCCAGCAAACCCCTGGATTTATTGGACATTCAAAGTTTTATATCGGCTCAAAGAAGTATCTTAAGGCAGAGGGTGGAATAAAGAGGCTTGTTTGGATGCCAAATAAGTTAAAGGAAGCCCTTGCCGATGTATTAAAAAGAAGGGGAGAAGAGGAGGGAATTCCCAATCTTTTTGAGCTAATTGCCACTGAGGAAAACGCCTTAACCGAAGAGGAAGTCTTAAATTGGTGCAAAGAGAAAAACCATCCCTGTCTCTCAATGGAGGCGATAATATAAAATTCAAAATGCAAGTATGTGTTTAGGTATCACAGTAAGGATTTATTAAAATCATAGCTTAATACTTGGTTCAGGAGAAATAGAGAGGGGAAAGGGAGGTTCGTTATTTCTAATCTTTCTTAAAAGAGCAGCTGCTATCATTGCTCCATTATCTATACATAGCCTTTTTGAGGGGAAGAATATAGGGATTTTTCTTTTTTCTCCCTCTTCTTTTATTCTCTGTCTAAGCAGGGTATTACAAGCAACCCCACCACCTAAGATAATGCTTTTTGCATCCTTATAAGATAAAGCTTCTTTAACCCTAATTATCAAAGCCCTTATTACAGCCTCCTGAAAAGAACAAGCAACATCCTCTCTTGAATAGCCTTTATTGTCCCTTAAATAATAAAAAACAGCGGTTTTAATCCCTGAAAAGCTGAAATCAAATCCTTTCTTTTTTATCTTAGCAATAGGGAATTTTATGCTCGGCTTTCCCTTTTTAGAAATCTCATCTATGATTGGTCCGCCAGGGAAGGAAAACCCAAGAAGCCTTGCCACCTTATCAAACGCCTCTCCCACAGCATCATCAAGGGTTCTTCCCAGGCTTTCATATATCCCCCAATCCTTGATATATACAAGCTCAGTATGGCCACCTGATACAATAAGCCCTATGCCAGGAAGGGGAATGTTTCTATTCTCAATCAAGGGAAGGGAGAGATGTCCATCAAGGTGGTTTATCCCATACAATGGGACATTTAAAGAAATACTTAACCCTTTGGCGAATGAAAGACCTACAAGAAGAGAACCAATAAGCCCAGGCCCATATGTTACCCCAATTGCCTTAATATCACTAATTTTAATATCAGCATCCAAAATTGCCTTGTCAAATACCATCCTTATCCTTTCAAGGTGTGCCCTGGATGCAAGCTCTGGAAAGATACCACCCCATTCTTTATGAATCTCATCCTGAGAAAATATGACACAGGAAAGGAGGTTGTAATTTTCGTCAATTACCCCAATGCTTGTCTCATCGCAGGAGGTTTCAATGCCAAGGAACATTATGAAATGAGAACTAAAGGCTGGCCATATTCAACGGGAAATCCCTCCTTTACCAAAACCTGAATAACCTTTCCATCCTGGGGAGAAACAACCTCATGGGGATGACCTACAACCATTATGGTTCCTATAGCCTGTGAGGATGAAACAATATTGTTTTCCTCTACTTTGGGATAAAAAATGCCAACCGTGGGTGATTTTATAACAATGGGAAGGTTTTTTTCCTCCTCTTGCATTACTGGCAGGGGCGATAGGGATCGCTTTTTTATCTTACACTCAAAATCACCATCCTTTACCTCCAATTCGAGGATACCCATCTTGTTCATCAGGGTATTCAATTCCCTTATTCTTTCCTCTTTCATTTCTTCACTCTTTCAATATAACTTCCCGTTCTTGTGTCAATCTTTACAACATCGCCTATCTCAATAAACAATGGAACAGAGATGTTTAAACCTGTCTCTGTAATGGCTGGCTTTGTCCCACCCGTTGCTGTATCTCCCTTAAATCCTGGCTCTGTCTCTTTTATTTTCTGCTCAACCACTAGAGGAAGCTTTACTCCGACCACCCTTCCGTCATACTCAAGAAAGTCTACATTCATATTTTCTGTAAGATACTTTGCATTATCCTTTAGAATGTCCTTTCCTATACTTACCTGTTCATATGTCTCTGTATCCATAAAACAATATTCATCGCCATTTCTATAGAGATATTGCTTTTGCTTTTCATAAACCTCAACATGGGTAAATTTTTGTTCAGGTCTAAATGTGTATTCTGTTGTAGCATCTGTATTCCAGGATTTGAGCTTTACCCTGACAAATGCAGGTCCTTTTCCTGGTTTTATATGGGCAAAATCAACCACCGTGCATATTGAATTGTTAAATTCAATATTCTTCCCCGCCCTTAAATCAACCGCTGAGATCATCTAATGCCTCCTTATAAACAGAAAATGTTTCTTTATCAAACAAGACAAACCTTACCTCTTGTATTCCTTTTTCTTCCTTTAAAAAATCAGAAACCGCTCTCAGCGCAACAGGTGCAGCCAATTCCTTTGGATAGCCATAAGCACCTGTAGATATGGATGGGAATGCAATTGTTTTTAAATTATTTTCCAAAGCAAGCTTTAGGCTCTCTTGATAACAGCTCTTTAAAAGGCTTTCCTCCCTATTTTTTCCACCCCTCCAGATTGGACCTACGGTATGGATAACAAATTTTGCCTTAAGGTTTCCACCCCTTGTAATGACAGCCCTTCCTGTTTCAAGATACCCTATCTTTTTTATAATCTCCTTGCATTCCTCAAGGATTTTTTCTCCACCCTTTCTATGGATTGCTCCATCAACCCCACCTCCACCCATTAAACTAGAATTTGCCGCATTGACAATTGCATCACAATCTTGCTCAGTTATATCAGAAAGGATAATCTTTATCATCGTAAATTTAGCCTTTAATCAGCAAAGTATATCAAAAAAAGCTTTTTTTGACAATATTTATTATACCTTTAGACCTGAATAGTTACCATTTTTTTATGATAAAGAAAATAATGGTAAGGATTATGCTTATAATGATACAGGTTACAATGGGAAAATAAAAGGTAAAATTTCTTATTTTTCGCAACCTTGAAGTTCGTTTCTCAAAAATTGCTCTTTGACAGTTAACTTTTTCTCATTTTATGCCGATAAATATAATAGAGATGGAACCAGAAGAAGAACTACTTCAAAA
>JBFLYE010000016.1 GCA_040756715.1 bacterium | reverse complement strand
TGAAAGGAGAAAGGAGGGTTCTATTTTGCACCTTAAATCCGGTGAGGATTATCTTAAGAAGGGAATGATTAAGCTTGCAATATATGAACACAAAAGGGCAATTTCCCTAAATCCTTTGGATTTAAAGACAAGGTTTTCCCTTGCCAGGATATATGAAAAGAGGGGGATGTTTAGTAATGCAGAAGATGAGCTTGTAAAGATTATAGAGCTTGAGCCAGCAAGCATAGAGGCATCTGATATGGTTGAAAGAATAAATTTTAAAAAGAAAAAGAGCATTGTATATCAAGAAAAGATAGATGAAATTCCCGAGCCAGAATTAAGGCTTTTATGCTTTATAATTTCCAAATCTTTGCTTATCTATCCAGATTCCCTTAATTATTTTGATAATCTCCTTAAAACCCTCCTCTCATATTCAAAGAAATTAAGCCTTATTGGACTGCAAGAATTTACAGATGATAAAAAGGCAGCAATTGAAAAAGCAAAAGAAAAAGGGGCTGATTTCTTGCTCTTTGCAGAGATAAAAGAAGATGAGAAAGAGATAAAAATAAGTGCAAGGCTAATAGATATGGAAAGCCTAAAGGAGGAAGAAATAATCTCCCTTGGCTCTGGAGATAACCGGATAAAAGAGGCAATTTATTATCTTTCAGAAAGGATAGAAGAATTGCTTCCCATAAAGGGAAAGATATTTAAGATAAAAGGGGGAAATGCCTTTATAAATATGGGAGGTCTTTCTGGAATAAAGGAGGGAGACATTTTTAATGTTTTAGAGAGGGGAAAAACCATTGGAAAGATAAAGGTTATAAAGGCTGATGCACAAATCTCTAAAGCAATTGTTATCCCACCCCAAACAGAAGAAATTTTAAAGAAAGGAGAAGAGGTGAGAAGATAGAAAGGGCTATTATTGTTGATACTGGGGAAGAGGAAATTTCATTTCTTGAGCTTGCTTCATTGGTTGAAACAGCGGGTGGAAAGGTGGTAGGAGAACTGGTTCAAAAAAAACATCAGGAAAAATCACCCAGGTTCTTGCTTACAAAGGGAAAGCTTAAGGAATTAAAAGGGCTTTGTGATGAAAATAAGGCTAATCTCGTTGTATTTAATCAAGACCCTTCTCCTTCCCAGATAAGAAACCTTGAGGAAGAGCTAGACCTTAAGGTAATTGACAGAACAGGGATAATCCTTGATATATTTGCTCAAAGGGCAAGGACAGCAGAGGCAAAGATCCAGACAGAACTTGCTCTATCTTACTACCTCCTTCCAAGGCTTACGGGAAGAAGGGATCTTTCAAGGCTGGGTGGAGGTATTGGAACAAGGGGGCCAGGTGAACAAAAGCTAGAATATGATAGAAGGAGAATAAGAAAGCGGATTAGCCATCTCAAAAAGAAGCTTGAGGGGATAAAAAAGGAGAGGGAACAACAGAGGAAAAAAAGGAAAAGGGATTTTTTAACCTGCTCTATTGTTGGCTATACAAATGCGGGAAAATCAACCCTCCTTTCTGCCCTTTCCAAAGAAAATGTCCCCTCTTTTAACCAGCTCTTTACAACCCTTGATCCTTTGTCCAGGAGGGTAAGGATTGGTTTGAATGATATAGTTTTTACAGATACGGTTGGATTTATCCAAAACCTTCCCCTCTCCCTTGTCTCTGCATTCAGAGCAACCCTTGAGGAGATATGCCTCTCTGACATTATTTTACACATCGTTGATGTATCCCATCCCTATTTTAGAAATCAGATGGCATCTGTGGAAAAAATCCTTGAGGAGCTAGATGTTGCAAGATATCCAAGGATAACTGCCTTCAATAAAATAGACCTCTTATCTTCCAAAACCATTATTTCACATCTTAAGAGGGAGATTCCAAATTCAACAGAAATCTCTGCCTTAAAAGGCGAAGGTTTTAAGGCATTATTTGACCTATTCCTCAAAATGCCTTTTTAACAAATTTTAATAGCTTATTCATCACTTTAAGGAATGATTTTATGAAATCCCCTATAGGTTTTGGAAGGTAGTCCAATAATTTTATAACCATTAACACCTTTTTATTCTTTGAGATATTAGTGGCGATAACCTTTTTAATTGATAAATCAGTAATTTTTTCTGAAAAAGATGAAAGTATATCATTTATTTCTTCATACCTTCGCTTCGTATCCTTACTAACACTGCCAATGTGACATCTGTATTTTGCAAGTGGATTATTGATATAATCAAATTCAGTGATTAGAGAAAGCCTTAAGAAAAACTCATATTCTTCCGAAATATTCAGGTCTGTCCTAAAAGGGCCAGCCTGCGTGAATAATGCTTTTTTAAACATAACCGTTAAACAGGGAATAAAATTCCAGTTTATTAAGGGAATTGTAACCTTTCCCCGGAAAGGTTGTGCTATTTTGAAAAATTGATTTATTATCTTTGTATTATCTTCGTTTATTAAGAATGCATCACAATACACCAATCCAATGTTTGGATTTTTATCAAGTAGCCCAACTTGCAATTCAAGTTTTTCAGGACTCCACATATCATCGCAATCCAGAAGGGCTATATATTCACCATTGGCTTTTTCAATTGCCATATTTCTGGCACATCCTAAGGGAACATATGTTTCGTTCTTGTAATATTTTAATTTGCTATCATAGCCCTTTGCTATCTCAGCACTATTATCGGTTGATGCATTATCAAGGAATACAATCTCCCAATCTTTATATGTTTGAGCATATACGCTGTTAATCGCCTCTTCTAAATACTTGGAAGAATTATAGCAATTCATAATTACACTAATCTTAGGCATTTGTCCAATCATAGGGAATGCGTTTATCCAAATAATCCAGATGCTCCACTTCGCTTGGGTTGTGAGGCATATCCGTACAATTAGCAATAAGCGCAGGATTTGATGATATCCCTTGAAAACCGTACCATAATATTGGAGGAATCTTCACTAAACAATAATTTTCTTCTCCTATTTCTAATATTTCAATCCTCCCGTAGGTAGCTGAATTTCTCCGCTCATCGTAAATTACTAGTTTAATCTTTCCCACGGGAACAGCAAAATGTTGGGTCATTTTAAGGTGTTTTTTCCATGCCTTGACCACACCAGGGTTAACTACAGAAAAATATATCTCCCCAAAATTTGTGAAAAAAGGGGAATCCCTTCGCAACATATGCATAACCTTACCCCGTTCGTCTACTATCTGTTTTAAGGGTTCAACAATAAGCTCCTCAATCATACCTTTACCCACAATAGATTTTGTTTTGTTGCAGCAGAGATATAATAGTCTATTTGTTCAAGTGAAAAATTATACATATCCCTATTCCCTCCATAATAAGCCTTATACCATTCTGCAGTCAGTCTGACTGTCTCATCAAATGAAAGCACAGGATGCCATTTTAATAAATGTAATGCCTTATCACAGGAAAGTTTTAATAATTTACTCTCTTTTTTGTTAACCTCGGATTGCTCACTCTTCCAGCCTGCATTTCCCCAATATGAAATAAATGTTTCAATAAGCTCTTTAACCGAGCTATTGATTTTTTGCTCCGGACCAAAATTAAATGCCTCACCGTGAAACCTATTGGACAATAAATTTGCTCCCAGCCATAAATAACCACTCAGTGGCTCTAAAACATGCTGCCATGGCCTTGTTGAATGAGGGTTTCTCACAAGAACTTCTCTATCTTCTGACCATGCCCTAACACAATCAGGTATAATCCGACCCTCAGCCCAATCTCCTCCTCCTATTACATTACCCGCCCTTGTCGTAGCAACCCTTGCTGAGTCTTTAAAAAAAGACTTAATATAAGCATTACACACCATTTCAGCACATGCCTTTGAAGCACTATAGGGATCATCGCCTCCTAACCGGTCATTCTCTCGATAGCCCCATACCCATTCAACATTCTGATAACATTTATCGCTTGTGATTATAACGGCAGATTTTATGCTTGGTGTTCTACGGATACATTCAAGCACATTAACCGTGCCACCGATATTTGTATCAAATGTAAGTTTAGGGTCTTCATAGGATTTTCTTACTATTGGTTGTGCAGCAAGATGAAAGACAACCTCAGGCATATATTTCATAAACACATCAGTCATTTTCCCTATATCCCTGATATCGCCCTCAATATCCTCAATACGATTTCCTAGATTGCATACAGCAAAATTGCAAGGATTAGAGGGAAGATAGGAAGAATATCCTACAACCTTTGCTCCTAAAAGGGTTAACCATATGGTCAACCATGACCCTTTAAAGCCTGTATGGCCTGTCAGTAAAACTGTTTTATCTTTATATATTTCTTGAAACATCTAATCTTCCCATATCTTCCACGGTGCATTTCCTTCTTTCCACAGTTTCTCAAGGAATTGTTTATCCCTTAATGTATCCATACATTGCCAGAAGCCTTCATGCTTATAAGCCATTAACTGTCCATCTTTTGCAAGATTTTCCAATGGTTCTGCCTCTAATACGCTCTCCTCGCTCATAAGGTAATCAAAAACAAAAGGCTCAAAGACAAAAAATCCTCCATTTATCCATCCCTCTCCGGTTTGCGGCTTTTCCTTGAATTCCTTTACTCTATTGCCCGTAAATACTATTTTTCCAAATCTTGCGGTAGGCCTTACCGCGGTTATCGTAGCAATCTTTTTGTGGGATTTATGGAATTTTAAAAGCCTTTTTAGATCAATATTAGCAACGCCATCCCCATATGTCAACATAAATCTTTCGCCTTTTAAATGCTCTTTTAGATTAAACAGTCTACCTCCTGTCATACTACTAATCCCCGTGTCAATTAAATGGACAATCCAATCCCTATAACACTTCTTTGAGGCTGAAACCTCACCTGTTTTCAAAGAAATTGTAAGGTCGCTTTGGAAATTGTAATAATTCAAGAAATATTCTTTTATGTATTCACCCTTATAGCCTAATGCAATGATAAATTCCTTGAATCCCTGCGAGGAATAGATATTCATAATATGCCACAAAATGGGCTTTCCTCCTATCTCAACCATTGGCTTTGGCTTAACAATTGTCTCCTCAGTTAGCCTTGTTCCAAATCCACCCGCCAAAATTACCACCTTCATTTTTTCCCTCCTGTAGTTTCAAAAAACTTTCTTATATTCTCTATAATATATTCCCGATCTTCCTCTGTCAATCCAGGATGGAGGGGAATAGAGAGTAATTGGTTATATATTTTCTCTGTAACTGGCAACTTCCCCTTTAGGTTGCCGTAATAGGTTAGTAAATGATTTGGGTAGTAATGTATGCCACATTCAATGCCAGAATCCATTAAATATTCTCTTAAAAGATCCCTTTTACCATCCAATACCCTGATGGGAAATATATGGGGAATGGTTTGTTCATAATCATCTTCAAAGAGCAATATCCCCTTAATCGGCCTAAGCATTTTCTGATAGTATTTTGCTATTCTTTGGCGAGCAGGTTTAAACTCGGCTTCAAGCCTATCTAACTGAACCAATCCAATAGCAGCAAAAAGATTGCTCATATGGTATCTATAGCCCTGATGGCTAACATCAAATTTCCAACTCCTTAATCCTTGATACCGCTTTTGTGTATCCTTATGAATACCCAACAACCTTGCATCTTTAATGTATTCCAGAACACTATTGTCCTGTGAAACAATTGCCCCTCCTTCACCACAGGTTATGTTCTTTATGCCATCAAAGCTAAAGCAGACAATATCCCCTATAGAACCCACTTTCTTGCCTTTATAGGTTGTCCCAAAGCTATGGGAGGCATCCTCGATTACCCTTAATTTGTATTCCCTTGCAAAGTCATATATTTTATCTAAATCTCCAACCCTTCCTGCATAGTGAACCGGCATTATTGCCTTTGTTTTATTAGTAATCCTTTTCTTTGCATCATTTAAGTCGATTAAACAAGTCTTTGGGTCAATTTCACAAGAGATGGGAATGGCAAAACAGGCAGATATTGCCTGATAACATGCCACAAAAGTCAGAGATTGAACTAATACCTCATCCCCTGGTTTTAATATTGACATAAGGGAAAGGTGTAAAGCAGAGGTTCCTGAATTTACACAGATAACTTCCTTAACTCCCAGGTATCTGGCAAGCTTATCTTCAAATTTCTTAGTGAATTGTCCCATTCCAAGATAAGATTCATCAATCACCTCTGCCAATGCCCTTTTTTCTTCCTCTCCCACAATTGATTTTGATAATTTTATATTTTCCATACAATTACATCCTTTTTACCTCCCCAGCTAACTGCAAGCTGTTGTAATTGAACAAGTGCCTTTATTTTTTCATTAAAAGTAAGTTTAGCCCGTTCTTTGCGGAATTTTTCTTTTTCTCTAAACAATTCTTTTTTAGTTAATATTCTACTGTCTATAACAATTTTTTGATTATTTCCCATAATACCTTTTCTTGAACTTACTAAACTTTTCAGTTAAACCATATTTATTTAGAATTTCATCAAGTTTCTCTTTATCCACATCCGTCTGTTTTAATATCATCTCTATTTTTCTTTTATCTTTCTCCCTAAATGCCCTTAAGAATAATGCTACCAGATATTCCGGTGTCATTACCTTTGTCTTTGTCCCTTCATACTCTGTTTCTTTTGCATCTTCTATTGCTTCTTTTTCAAGTTCGTCAGCCGGAAATATATCAACTGGCACACCTTCTATAATTATCCAATGCCCTTTCCAGGTATAACCTTTCTTTTTAAGATACTCATAGACAGGTGATAATATAATCAATTCTTTTTCTCCTCTTTCTTTTTTGAGAATAATAAATATATCTAAATCTTCAGTAAAAAATGGTTGAGTCCATCTTAAAGCACCTATTGCACCACCAATGGCATAATCCTTTATTAAACCCTTATCCTTCAATTCATTTAGTATATTGAGGACATTTTTCATTTCCCTTTTTGCCTATAACTAACATAATACGCAAATAAAATTGGTTTTTAAGGAAAAATCAGACAACAGACTATCAGGACAACATTTTCTATTCTTTTTATCGGCTAAATAAACCATTTTCTTTAGTTTTTATAAAGCAAAATTTAATCAAAAAACCTATATTTTATAAGTGTCCATATTGCTTTTAGCCCATCCTTATAGTTTATTTTTTTCCCCTCCTCTATTTTTCTTGGATAGTAAGATATGGGAAGCTCTAAAATTTTATAACCTTTCTTTAAGACTTTGGCTGTAACCTCAGGGCAGAATTCAAACCTTTTGCATTTAAGGTTTATAGACTTTATGACCTCGGCCTTAAAAACTTTGTAACAGGTTGGTTCATCTGTAATATGTGAGCCATAAAGGATGTTTGTAAGAAAAGAAAGAAATTTACCCCCTAAGGCATATCTTAAATAAGAAAACTTACCCTTCCCCAAAACACGCGAGCCATAAACAACGCTTGCTTTTCCTTCCATAATAGGCTTAACAAGCTTATAATAATCCTCTGGAGAATATTCCAAATCACCATCCTGAATGATGATTATATCACCCGATGCCCTTTCCAACCCTGCCCTTATTGCAGAGCCTTTTCCTTTATTTTCTTTTTGAAAGATCTTGATAACATTCTTATTCTCTATTCTCTCTATAATCTCCCTTGTTCCATCACTTGAATAATCGTCAATGATGATAATCTCTTTTGAAAGATTAACCGCTTCTATTTTTTTTATTATCTTTTCTATTGTATCTTTCTCATTATAAACCGGCATAATTACAGAAAGCTTCATCTTTTAAAATACCTTAAAATTGTAATGACAGCCTCTGCACAAAATATTGAAAAATAGGGTATTACAGGCAAATAAAATCTTGGTTCACCTGGAAAAAGAAAGGAATGCATCAGGGTAAAATAGAGAATGATTATAAAAAGGGGAAGAGAAATCTTATATTTTCTTATTTTAATTATAATTCCCAACAATCCAAAGAGAAGAACTGTATACTGAGACAATATAAGACCCAGTTTTATCATTTTTGGACCTGGCTTCAAAAGCCTAGTTCCTGCAGGAATTCCAAAGAAAAGCCCATGTAATCTCTTTAGGCATACCTTAATATAACCCTTTGGATTTTTCTTTATATAGTAAATCCCTTCTCGATAGAATTTTTTATCTGACTCAATAGGAGAAGAGGAGTAATGAGTTATAACCTCTTCATTACCGGCGGATTGGGTTTTCCATCTTTCGTCATTAGCTACAGCAATATCCTGCCAAAATGCATGACCACCACCCCATCTAATAGGAAGAAATACATTAAATCTTATATAGTTTCTGATTGTCCAGGGTATAATTACCATTGCAAAAGCAAGAGAGAAGATAAGAAGATTAATAATCCTTTTTTTAAAAATTAAAAAAATAAAAAATAAGAAAAATGGAAAGAGAATGGTAATTCCCCGGGTTAAGGTAGAAATACCAAAGAATATTCCCGAATAAATGTAGTTCTTTATTTTTTCTTTTTCCCAGGCTTCAATTAAAGAATAGGTTGATATGGCAAGGAGGAATGTAAAGAAGATTTCTGTATAGAGAAGCCCTATATGGCCTATAAAAAAGGGATATATTGCACAGTATAATCCTGCTAAAACCCCACAATAAAACCCAAAGATTCTTTTCCCTATAAGATAAATAATCACAAGGGTCAAAGCCCCAATAATTGCCTGAAGGATTCTTACCGCCAAATAGCTATGTCCAAAGATAAAGTAAATTGTAGATAAAAATAGAGGATAAATGGGCTCCCTCCTTGCGGTAGGAACTCCCTCAAGGCAAAAACCCTTGTTTTGAGAAATACTCAAGGCAATTTCATCATATTGTTTTGCATCATCGGTTACATATGGTTGAATATAGAAGAAAACAAAGGATAACCTCAGGAGCAATCCAATAAAAAAGATAAGGGATATTGAGATTATTTCCCTTTTCATCTCTTTATCCTAATAATAGCATTTGCACAAAAGAGAAAAAGATAGGGAAATATAGGTAAATTATATCTGGGAATAGCAAGTAGAAGGGAATGAATCACTGTAAAATATAGAATAATTGTAAGAATTGGAAGATATTCTCTTAATTTTTCTAATCCAAAGATTATCCCTAATAAGGCAAAGAAAATAACAAGGTATTGAAAAATAGCAAGGCCAATTTTTATCTTTGGATATGGCTTTAAAACCTCTTTCCCTCCAGGGATTAAGAACCAGAGCCTATATACCTTTTTTATGCATAGTTTAATATAGCCAAAAGGATTTTCCCTTATATTCTTTAATCCCTCTTTAGTCAACCTTTTATCTGCCTCTATCTCTGAAAGTCCCTCTGTCAATTTATTCATATCGCTTAGGTCATAATATTTCCAATCCCCATCCCAAGGAATATAGGTTCCTGGCCATAAGACATATCCACCACCTATGGCAACAGGGATAAGGGTATGAAACCTTATGTAATTCCTGATTGTCCATGGAATTATTGTAGCTGTCATAAAAATAGAAATAATACAAAAATCCAAAATTGCCCCTTTCTTCTTTAAAATCAAAAAACAAAGAAGTAAGAAAAATGGAAAAAGAATAGTAACTGACCTTGTCAGTGTAGAAAGACCAAAGAATATCCCAGCAAGGATCAAAAACTTTCTTTTTTCTAGCCCTTTTAGCAAGAAATATATAGATACAGAAAGCAAGAATGTGAACAATGTCTCGGTAAGGACAAAGCCTGTTGTAGTAATAAGATGGGGATATAATGCACAAAAGAGGGAAGCCAAAACTCCACAATCCTTTCCAAATATCCTTTTTCCTATAAGATAAACAAAGATGCAGGTCAAAGCCCCAATAATTGCCTGAAGGATTCTTACCGCCAAATAGCTATGTCCAAAGACAAAATAAACAAAAGCCAAGAACAATGGGTATATCGGCTCCCTCCTTGCGGTTAGAATTCCATCCATACAAAAACCATTACCCTGTGCAATGCTTAAGCCAATCATATCATACCCAGAAGCATCACTTACTACCCCTGGCTGAGGAAAACAAAATATGAAGAGAATCCTTAAGACCAATCCAGCAAGGAAGATAAGAAAAACCCTCATTTTATTTTCAAAAGAATACTTTGCCGCCTAATACTTTGTCAATATTTTGTTTAAAGAAGTGCAGATATTTTGGTTTAAAAAATATAGTTAATTCCATAACGCTTTACAAAATGTATGTGTTTAGATAATCTTAAGGAAAACTTTATAAAATTATGAATTTTGAATGTTGAATTTTGAATTAAAAGGGAAAA
>JBFLYE010000015.1 GCA_040756715.1 bacterium | reverse complement strand
AGCCCATACAAAACAACCAATTGCTCAAAGTGTGGCTTGTTATTTGGCATATGGAAACTAGCCCATAAGAAAGACAAGAAATGCCTGTTTGAAGAAGGAGTGAATTTTGAATTGTTCTTTTGAATTTCTTTTGATAGGGATAACAATAAGATGAACAGATTTTAAAGGAGCTAAACACATACTTATGATGAATTCCCCCTAATTCAAGGATAAGTATTTAGGCATATTTACTTTTTAGTTGACTTAGGTTACCCCCAAGCTGTAGAATATAAAACAAAGGAGGAGGATTATTATGATGGGAAGAATTATCCTGGCAGCTATTATTGGTGCAGGTATAGGGGGTATCATCGGATACTTTGGCAAGTGCTCATCGGGAACTTGCCCTTTGACCAGCAATCCATTTAGTGGGGCAATATATGGTGCGATTATGGGAGCAATAATTGCTCTTATGATAAAATGATTCTTAAGTTTTAAGAGGAAAAAGAGGTTTAAGGTGGTAAAGATGAAGAGATTATTCTTGGTGATCGGGCTTCTGATCTTGGTCAGCTGTTGTGGGAAAAAGGAAAGCCAGCCTGAAGAGGAGCAGCAGATAGCTAAGCAACAGGTAGCCGAAGAGAAGCAAGTGGCTGAAGAAAAGCAGGTGGCTAAGAAGGAGCAAGTGGCTGAGAAGAAACAAGTGGCTGAAGAGGAGCAGATACTTAAGAAGCAGGTGGCTGAGGAGGAACCCCCAAAGCAAGCAAAGATATGGAATGGACCTGATTTTACCTTACCCACCATAGATGGAGAAACCTTAACCCTTTCTGAATTCAGTGGTAAGGTAATAATCTTGGATTTTTGGGCAACCTGGTGCCCACCCTGCCGGATGGAGATTCCTGACTTTATCCAGCTTTACAGCCAATACAAGGATAAAGGATTGATAATTATAGGCCTTAGTCTTGATCAAAGTCAGGATAAAGTTAGGCAGTTCAAAGAAGAGACAGGAATAAACTACCCTATTGTTATGGGAAATCAAAAGGTAATCGAGGACTTTGGTGGAATAAGAGGGATACCAACTACTTTTATCATAGACAGAGAAGCCAATATAGAAAATAAAATCGTAGGTTATCGTCCTAAAGAGGTATTTGAGAAAGAGATAGATTCTCTCCTCAAAGAGTGATGGATGAAGTCTCTTTACTCATTGCCTTTTCCGCCGGGCTATTATCGTTCCTCTGCCCTTGTGTCCTGCCGCTTTTCCCTGCCTATATCTCCTTTATTTCTGGGCTATCTGTAGACAAGCTGCAAGATGCTCCCGGAAGAAAGGGTTTGAAAAAAATCTTAATCGCCACTTTTCTTTTCATCTTAGGCTTTTCATCTATCTTTGTCTTATTAGGGGCTTCTGCCACCTATATGGGCAGATTCATCTTAAGCCATAAAGGGATAATTCGCATAATCTTAGGGATAATCGTGATCATATTCGGGCTTCATCTCTTGGGGGCATTCAAGATAGGGTTTCTCCAATATGAGAAGAGGTTTCATTTCAAGAAGAGGCCTGCTACTATCTTGGGCTCTTTCCTGATAGGGATAGCCTTTGGCTTTGGTTGGACACCCTGTATTGGGCCAATCTTGGGTTCAATCCTTTCACTTGCCGCTACTGAGGAAAGTGTTAAACAGGGTATCTTGCTTTTGGCCTTCTATTCATTAGGGCTGGGATTGCCTTTCCTTCTCGTAAGTATGGGTATTTCCACATTCTTTGCCTTCTTTTCTAAAATAAGGAGGTATTTTTCCGCAATATCTGTTATATCTGGAATCCTGCTGATTGGGGTTGGTATCTGGATAATCTTAAGGGTATAGACTTTAGGTAAGCGTTTTAGGTGGTGTAACAAAACCAGAGATGGAGATTATTCGTGGCAAATTGCAAATTTAGCATTTTAAATTAAAATTTACAATTCCAAATGTTTCTTCCTATTTCAGGTGCCTTAAAAAAACACTTGCTAATATTTTTATAGAATTATTATAATTTTTAAGTTAAAATGAAAGATATAGATAAGGAGATATTAACAAAAAGGCTGGATGTGGAATCAAAGATATTTTTCTTTGAGTATAAAGAAAATCCAAATGGAAAGTTTTTAAGGATTGTTGAAAAATCTTCAGGAAGAAGAAATGCTATTGTTGTTCCAGATTCAGGCCTTTCTGAATTTATCAATGTCCTTGAGTCAATAAAGAACTCAAGATAAGATGAGCACTTGGCTTTTTAGGTTAAAAGATGCTTTTTGTTACAACCCTTAATACACTCCCTGGAAAGACAAGGGAAGCCCTTGAGATATTCTTAAAATATGCAAAGATACCCGAGGTTATTCACATAAAGGAGAGCCTTTTTCTATTTGGAAAGCCAGAGCTTTTGTTAATCTTTGAAGCAGAAAATGAAAGAGATGCCGCTGAGTTTGTTATTCAATTCCAGGAGGTGGCAGGAACCCAAACATCCCTTGCCATTCCAATTGAAAAGGTATGATAAAAACTTAAAAACGCAAAGTGCAAAACGCAAAACTATTGGGTAAGGATTTAATAAAAAATCAAAAATCAAAATCATTAAAACTTTGTGCCTTTGTGCCTTTGTCCCTTTGTGCCTTCTTGCTGGCAAGCCTTGTCTACTCTATTGACCTTGTCAATATTCCTAATGCAGAGACCCTAAAAAAAGGAGACCTTTCCCTTTCCTTTAGAATCTATGACAATGGTGGTGTAGTAATGAATTCTGGATTGGGACTTTCTAATAATGTCTTTGTTGGTGTTCCTCTGGATATGCAAAATGTCATAGGAGATGAAAAGATAGAAACAAGTCTTCCCTTACTTCTTTTTCTTAAAATAAAAGCTACATCGGGAGGTGAAAAAATTCCAAGCATCTCTTTAGGCTACAATGACCCCTATGGATATAAAAAAAGATGGGAAGAAAAAAGAATAAAGGGGCTAAAGGGGCTATATCTTGTGGCTACGAAGCCTGTTATTCTATTTTCTCTTGAGCATAGCTTAAGCTTTGGATTCCTTGTTGATGTAGAGGATTACGAGAAAGGAGGACTTTCCTTATTCTCTGGAACTGAATTAGCCTTGGGTCCTAAATTCACCCTTCTTACTGAGATAGAGGGCATTCCTATTGATAAGGGTAGTGAAAATAAAGGGGCAGGATTTAACTTAGGAGCAAAATTTTTGCTTGCCCAAAACCTTTCTTTTTCTCTTTGTGCCATTGACCTCTTGGGAGGAAACCCATCAAGGATAGTGAAGATAGGGTATAAAATTAAGGTCTTTTGAATGGGGAGTTTAAGAATTGAAAAATAAAATGAAGATTGAGCTTTACGATACAACATTAAGGGATGGCGCTCAGATGGAGGGCATATCTTTTTCCTTATCGGATAAGATTGCCATAGCAAGAATCATGGATAGGCTTGGAATTGACTATATTGAGGGAGGATGGCCATTTTCAAACCCAAAAGACAAAAGGTTTTTTAAGGAAATAAAAAAAGAAAAACTAAAATCTTCAAAGATTGTTGCCTTTGGCTCAACCAGCCATCCAAAATACACACCCCCTGATGACCCTAATCTTCTTGGGCTTATCTCATCAGATACAGAGATAATCACTATATTTGGAAAGACATGGGACTTCCATGTAAGGAATGTTTTAAGAATATCCCTTGAGAGAAACTTAAAGATAATTGAGGAATCTATTAAATTCTTAAGAAAAAAAGGAAAAAGGGTATTCTTTGATTGTGAGCATTTCTTTGATGGCTATAAGGAGAATCCAAAATATGCAAAAATGGTTATGGAAGCAGCAATAAATGGTGGTTGTGAAATGGTTGTTCTTTGTGATACAAACGGTGGTTCTTTTCCAGATGAGATAGAAAATATAATCAAAGAATTAAAGACAAATTTTCCTTTGGGTATCCATGCACACAATGATAGAGAGCTTGCCGTAGCAAATTCTCTTTCTGCGATAAAAGCTGGATGCAGCCAGGTTCAAGGAACAATAAATGGATATGGAGAGAGGTGTGGGAATGCAAATTTTATAACACTAATTCCAAACCTTTATAAGCTTGGAATTTCAACCATAAAGGAGGAGAAATTAAAGAGCCTTACCGAGACATCGAGGTTTATCGCAGAGATAGCAAATATTGCTCCTTTTCCACATCAGCCATATGTTGGACAATCTGCATTTACTCACAAGGGTGGCGTTCATATTAGTGCGGTAATGAAACACCCAGAGGCCTATGAACATATAAACCCGGAGATTGTTGGAAATACAAGGAAAATGATTGTTTCAGAGCTTGCAGGGACTGCCTCCATACTCCATAAGGCATCTGAATATAAGCTTATTTTTTCAAAAGAACAGACAAAAAAGATATTAAAGTGTGTGAAGGAGCTTGAAGACCAGGGCTATCAGTTTGAAGCAGCAGATGGCTCTTTTGAGCTATTGATCGATAAGGCACTGGGAAGATATAAGCCATCGTTTAAGATAAAGGAGTATGGGGTTATGGTTGAAAATGAAGGAGGAAGGCTCACCTCAAAGGCAACCGTAAAGATTGAGGTGCAAGGAGAGGAGGAATATACAGTGGCAGAGGGAGATGGCCCGGTAAATGCCCTTGATAATGCTATTAGAAAGGCTTTGTATTCATCCTATCCAGAGCTTAAGAATGTCCATCTTACAGATTATAAGGTCAGAGTCATTGATACAAAGGAGGGGACAGCGGCAAAGGTGAGGGTTCTTATAGAATCATCAGATAAAAAAGGCTCTTTCGGAACGATTGGCGTCTCGGAAAATATTATTGATGCCTCCTGCCATGCCCTGGTTGATGCCATAGAATATGCATTACTAAAGAGAAAAAAATAAAAAGGGTATTGAATCCTTTGAAGGGCTTACATCTGCATCGAGGTTATTTGAGCTTATGAAAATATTAGTTTCTGATCCATTACAAGAGGAGGGGTTAAAAATTTTAAGGGAAACCGGGGCAGAGGTGGTTTTAAAGACAGCCCTGCAAGAGGATGAGCTTGTTAGCACAATCCCTGATTTTGATTGCTTGGTTGTCCGCTCTGAGACAAAGGTAACCTCAAAGGTTATTAGTGCAGGGAAAAATCTTAAGATAATAGGAAGGGCTGGGGTTGGCGTTGATAATATAGATGTAAAGGCAGCAACCAGGAAGGGGATAATTGTTATGAATACACCAGATTCAAATACCATATCAACCGCAGAGCATACAATGGCAATGATGCTTGCTTGCTCAAGAAAAATCCCTCAGGCATATACCTCCCTTAAATCACAAAAATGGGAGAGAAAGCTATTTGTAGGCTATGAGCTATTTTCAAAGACATTGGGCATTATTGGTTTAGGCCGTATTGGAAAGCAGGTTGCCATAAGGGCATCTTCTTTTGGGATGAATATCATTGGATACGACCCATTCCTCTCTCAGGATTTGGCAAAGGATTTTAAGATAACCTTGGTTTCTCTTGAGAAGCTCTTTAAACAATCAGATTATATAACGATTCATACGCCATTATCAGAAAAGACAAAACATCTTATCTCAAAGAGAGAAATAGAAATGATGAAATCTGATGTAATTATTATAAATTGTGCAAGGGGTGGAATAATCGATGAAGAAGCATTATATGATGGGCTTAGATCTGGAAAGATAAGGTCTGCTGCCTTGGATGTATTTGAAAAAGAGCCTCCGCTTGACTCACCTTTACTTTCCCTTGATAATTGCGTATTTGTTCCCCATCTTGGTGCATCAACCATTGAGGCACAAAAGAGTGTTGGAATAGAGATTGCACATCAGATAAAGGATGCCCTATCTGGCAAAATAAGGAATGCGGTTAATCTTCCCCAAATTTCTCCCGAGGTTACAAAAAGATTAGGACCCTGGATTTCCCTTTGTGAAGCCCAAGCAAAATTTTCTTCTCAAATAATAGAGGGAAGCTTGAAGAGAATTGAGATAGAATATATTGGAGAAATAGAGGACAGTGATGTCCTTCCCCTTACAAACACGATTGTAGTTTTTATTCTTTCCTGGCTTCTTCCCGAGGAGAATATAAACTATGTAAATGCCCAATCTATTGCCGAGGAAATGGGTATAAGTGTTTCTTTCTTAAAGTCAAAAGAAAAAACCGATTACCCTGCTTTAATCTCCCTCTCCCTTACCACCGACAAAGAAAAGACTATAGTACAGGCCACATTGTTTAAAGAGAAATTTGGAAAGGTTGTCCTTATTGATGATTTTTCTGTTGAGGTCTCTTTAGAGGGGAATATCCTTGTTTTATCCCAGACAGACGAGCCAGGAATTATTGGAAAAATAGGAACCCTTTTGGGAGAAAATAACATAAACATTGGAAACCTTCAGCTCTCCAGGAAGGAAAAGGGAGGCAATGCCCTTTCTGTATGGAACCTTGATGGAGAGCTTTCAGAAGATATTATTTTAAAGATAAAGGAAATGCCCCAAATTCTTAAGGTAAGAATGGCGAGTTTATGATTCCTCCTTGTGTATTTCTGGATAGGGATGGCGTGATAAATGAGGAGCTTTTTGACTATGTGAAAAAAAGAGAGGATTTTAAGCTCCTTCCCGATGTAGGAAAGGCAATCAGGCGATTAAATGAAAATAAGATATTGGCAATTGTTATTTCAAATCAGGCAGGTGTAGGAAAGGGGTTATATAGCATTGATGAGGCAGAAAAGATAAATGACTTAATGAAGGAGGAGTTGGCAAAAGAGGGAGCAAGGCTTGATGCCGTATATTATTGCCCCCATCATCCAGATGATAAATGCCCTTGCAGAAAGCCAGAGATAGGGATGTTTAAAAAGGCATTTCTTGATTTTGGTCTTAAATTAGAGGATTGCTGGATGATTGGAGATAAGCTGCAGGATATAGAAGCAGGAAAGAGGGCAAATTGTAAAACCATTCTTGTCCTTACTGGATATGGCAAGAAGATGTTAGAGGAAAAAGATAATTGGCATTGTAAGCCCGATTTTATTGCCAATAATCTTCATCAGGCGATAAATTTAATTTTATCTTGTGATAAACCTTGACAAAAAAATAGGCAATTTTTATACTCTTTATTATTTTATAGGGAGGTTTAAAGATGAAGAGATTTTTTTTAATTGCCCTTTTGGGGTTACCTTTCGTAGGATATGGGGTTGTGGTAAAGAGGGGTGATACCCTTTGGGGTCTATGCAAGAAGCACCTTGGAAATCCTTTCCTCTGGCCAAAGATAGGGGAGTATAATAAATTAAAGAATCCCCATCTTATCTTTCCAAAACAAATAATTGAGTTTCCCAGCAAAGATGAAATAGGTATAGAGCTTGAGGATGGCGAGGTTATGGATGTATCGGGTTATGCAGCAGTTGCAAAAAAGAGGCTGAAAGTAGGGGATAAAATAAGAACAAATGAGACCTTAAAAACACAAGCAAATACAAGGATTGAGGTTTTGTTCCCCTCTGGAGACCTTATTTCTGTTAAGGATGAGACAAGTGTAAAATTTGAAGGAAGGGACAGGGAAACGGGTGCTCTTTCCATTGGGCTTATCCAGGGAAAAATAAAGGTTACACCAGGAAAAAAAATAAGGGTAATCACAATGGATGGATTTGTTGATATAAGTGAAGGAGAGGTTTTTATAGATAGGGGAAATCTAACCAGGATTTCTGTATTTGAAGGAGAAGCCTATGTAAGTGCCTATGGAAAAAGGGTTCTTACCTCAGCTGGTTATGGAACAATAATTACAGAAAAGGGTCCCATTGACCCTGTTCTTCTTCCAGCATCTCCAAAGGTTCTCTTGCCTCTGGAAAATTCAATAACAGGAAATATGAGGCCAAAGATTAAATGGGAGGGAGAGGCAGCCCTGCATCTGGTTGAAATAGCATCTGATATAGGATTCATTCACCCGCAATTTAATGTATTATCAAAAGAATCTGAAACTATATCAAATCCATTAAAAGAAGGAAGTTATTACCTTCATATCTCAGGGATTGATAATAATGGTCTTCAGGGAAAGCCAAGCGAGATAACAAGATTTGCTATAGAAAGAAGGATTGGCCTTAAGTATGAGGTTGTTCCTCTATTTTCTAATCTTCCAACCAGGCTCTATAGCGAGGATAAAAAAAATTATATCTCCTCAAATGCACTTATTTACCTCCTTCCCATCGAGGAAGACAATTCTATCTCTAAGGTATTGGTAAGGATTGACTCCTCACCTTATTTTTCATACAAGGAGCCTTTGAAATTAAAAGAGGGGGCAAGAACAATAACCTATAAGGCTATTGATATGCGGCAAGAAGAGGGTGAGGAAATAGCTATTTCATTTATGGTTGATGGAAACCCACCCTGCGGCGAATTAAAAATAAGCCCTCCTATTAAAGATGGCTATTTAACCCAAGAGGCAACCTGCACCATTACAGGCTCTGATACAACATCTGGTCTATCAAGAATTCAGGTAATGGTAAATAATGAAATAAAGGAATATTTAAAGAGGGCAGAATTTAACCTACAGCTTGAAGGCCCTTATAAAATAATTTACAGGTTTGAGGACAATGTGGGAAATATCTCTTCTGAAAATAGCCTCTCCTTTATCCTTGACAAGAATCCGCCCATTGTTTCATTTTTCACAGACCCAAAGATGGCTGTATATAACAAAAATTACTTCCTTCCCGAGGAGAATAAAATAATATTCCAAGCAGAAGATAGCCCAGCAGGCCTTTCCCACATCCTTTATAGCGTTGATTCTGAAAATCTTTCTCCCTATACAGAGGCATTTACCATAAAGGAAGAGGGTCTCCATATTATTAGATATAAGGCAGTTGATAGAGCAGGGAATGAAAGTCAAGTTTCTTTATTTTCTGTATGGATAGAGCCCCTGATGTATGAGAAATACAAGTGAAGCCCTTATAGGGCTGAATATGATAAGGGGAATACCCTCCTACAAGCTTAACCTTCTATTAAAAAATTTAGCTGACCCTTTTTCTGCTTCCTATTCTAGCCTTAAAGAAATTATTGAAGAAGAATGGGCAGATGTTATCTGCAAAGAGAGAAAAAAGATAGACATAAAAAAGGAGATAAAGCTTGCAAAGGAGAATGGGATAAGGATTATTGGAGTAGAAGACGAGGAATATCCAGAAAGCCTTAAGCTAATCTCTGACCCTCCGATTGTTTTATACATCAAAGGAAAGATTATTCCAGATGACAAGCTTTCCATTGCCATTGTTGGCTCAAGGCATTCATCAAGCTATGGGAGGAATGTTTGCCAGATGCTAGGAAGGGAGCTTTCCAAACTAGGCTTTACCATTGTATCGGGAATGGCAAGGGGTATAGACACAATTGCACACAGGGCTTGTTTAGAAGCAAAGGGAAGAACAATTGCTGTTTTAGGCTCTGGGCTTTTGAATGTCTATCCAAGCAAAAATAAACCTTTATTTGAAAAGATTTGTGAAAACGGTGCGGTTATCTCAGAATTTCCTTTAGCTACTCCACCCTTTAAGGATAATTTCCCAAGAAGAAATAGGATAATTGCAGGGCTTTCTTTGGGATGCGTTGTGGTTGAGGCAAAGGAAAGGAGTGGTGCCTTAATCACAGCAAGGCTTGCAATGGAAAGTGGAAGGGAGGTTTTTGCTGTTCCTGGTGAGATTACAAAAGAAACAAGCAGGGGAACAAATAAGCTTATTAAAGAGGGAGTAAAGCCCGTGTGTGATGTTCTTGACATTATTGAGGAATTAGGCCATATTGTTAAGATAAAATGAAAAATTTTTTGAAAAACCCTACCAATGCTTTAATGATAGTAGACGATTTATCGCAGAAAGATATGCTTTCGCTGAGGCTATAATTATATCTGTATCTGCACCATAGCCCCTTACAATCCTGCTACCCTCCTCAAGTGAGACCATAACCTCTCCTAGGGCATCTGTGCCACCGGTAATGCTTTTTACCTCGTATTTTAAAAGAGAGCTTTTTGTCTTGGTGAGCTCTTGTATTGCCTTGTATGTAGCGTCAACAGGCCCATCCCCGCTTGCGGTTTTTTCAATAATTTTTTCGCCGAATTTAAGTTTTATCTCTGCAGAGGGCTTTTGCTTTGTTCCGCTTACAACAGAAAGCTCTATAAGGCTATAGGTTTCTGGTATTTGTGTTTTCTCTTCTTCTATCAATGCCTCTATATCCTCATTAAATATCTCTTTCTTTTGGTCAGCAAGGCTTTTAAAGCGTTTGAATGCATTATTAAGCTCTTCGTCAGAAAGGATGTAGCCCATTTCCTTAAGCCTTGTTTTGAAGGCATGCCTTCCTGAGTGTTTACCAAGGATGAATTTTGTTTGAGAAAGCCCTACATTTTGGGGCTTGATGATTTCATAGGTCAATTTCTCCTTCAATAGCCCATCCTGATGGATTCCAGATTCATGGGCAAAGGCATTGGCTCCAACAATTGCTTTGTTTGGTTGGACAGATATTCCCGTTATCTTTGTTAAAAGCCTGCTTGTGCGCATTATCTCCTCTGTTGTTATTTGTGTATCAAGATTAAAGAGATCACGCCTTGTCTTTAAGGTCATAACCACCTCTTCCAGGCTGCAATTGCCTGCACGCTCTCCAATGCCATTTATTGTGCATTCAACCTGCCTTGCTCCATTTAACACGGCTAATAAAGAATTAGCCGTAGCAAGCCCAAGGTCATTATGGCAATGGACAGAGATTATCGCCCTATTTTTTACCCTCTCTCTAATTGTTTTAATAATTTTTCCAAATTCAATGGGAATGCTATATCCAACCGTGTCGGGTATATTAATTGTTTCTGCACCTGCTTCTATGGTTGCCTCAATAACCTCTAAGAGATAGCCAATATCTGTTCTCGTTGCATCCATTGGTGAGAATTCAACATCGTCCGTGAAGCTTTTTGCAAGCTTTACCATTTCTACTGACCTCTTTAATGCCTCTTCCCTACTTATATGATACTGATGCTTAAGGTGTATCTCAGATGTAGAATGAAAGGTATGAATCCTTCTTTTTTCTGCATCCTTTATTGACTCATAAGCCCTTTTTATATCATCTTCTTTTGCCCTGGCAAGGCTGCATATGATTGGGCCTTTTACCTCATTGCTAATAGCTTTTATTGCCTCAAAATCACCCTCTGAAGCTATGGCAAATCCTGCTTCAATAATATCAACATTAAGCTTGGCAAGCTGTTTTGCCAGGGCTAATTTCTCTGATACATTCATTGATGCACCTGGGGATTGCTCACCATCCCTTAATGTTGTATCAAAGATATAAACCCTATCCATAATTTAAATTATAAAAATGGATGAGAGGGAAGTCAAGACGAAACAATAAAATTCAAAATTCTAAACATTTTTACCGCGACTTCCTCTTTTTACGGCCTTCCTTAAACGATAGGTAAATGCCTTTTGATATTCTATTGCCTGCAAACCTCTGGCAAGAAAAAGGAGGAGAAATAAAATTCTCATTTTATCACGCCGATCTTTCCTATCCTTTTGTTAGAGGATACATCTTGGATAAGGTAGAGATAAACCCCTGAGGCAATATCTCTTACATCCCATTTCTCTGGTTCCTCATCTACAATTATCCTTTCGATCAATTCACCCTTAATGTTATAAATTTTAATGATTGCTTCTTGACTTACATTTTTAAAGTAGACATACTTTCCTTGTTTGCAGGGATTAGGATAGACAATAATCTCATTATTATCTAAGGCAATGATTGCTTTATCTTCAACAAGGACCGTAGCGGTTGCCTCTGGTTGATCTTTGAAGGCCTCAAGATTACCCGCTTTATCCTCAGCCTGGCTGATAAACTGATATATCCCATCCCTCTCTGGTTTAAAGAGTATAGTGCCACTGGTTGATCGCGTGCCATAAGGAGTGTAGGTTGCCTCTTCCTCCCTTTTGCTAAAGAGAACGATATTTTTTATCCCTGTCCCCTTTCCATCCGTTGCCCATAACTCTACCTCTATCTCTCTCTTCTCAAAGTAATCTCCCTTAATAGATAGATGAGACTTTGGGTTTTCAAGATCTTTAACATCAAAGAAACAAATCCGATTGCTCAATAGCCTGTTACCCTTAAAGAAGCAATATTGAAGGGTATGGATACCAGAATACTCTGTGGCTAACTTAATCGGCAAGACCACCTCAACTACATTATCTCTCAGGAACAGGTCTTTTTTGGCAAATCCGACTATTGTTTTGGTGCTATCAGGAGCTAATGCCCAGGCCCTTAGAGTAGCTGTGCCTATCTCTCCTTTTGGTTTAAACAAGAAGGTTACGCTCATCGTCTCTTTAGCCAAATAGTAATCCTTATCAAAATAGAGCCCTTCGGTTAAGATGGCAAAACCTGCTACATCAAACTTGATCTTCTTAATCAAGGTTTTTTCTCCTTCTCTAAAGAATTGGCATTCTAAATCATAGCTACCTAATCTCAGATATTCTGGTAAATCTAAGATAAGAATATTCTCACCCTCACTCACTCCTTGAGTCCCTGAGAGACCCTCTACTAAGCCATAGTGGAGATAACTTACTTGATAGCTTAGGGTGCCTGGTTCTGAGACCTTTACCATGAAGACTGCCTGGGTGCCTGGTTGGTAATAATCTTGAGGGCTATAGACCATGAAATAATCTTCCTCATATAGATAGAGGGAGTTTATGTAGATCACCTTCCCACTCCTGTAGCAGAGAGAATAGAAGAGCTTCTGGTCAAAGCCTGCTATAGGTATCTCAGAAAATAATAAGCTCTTGGTCTCTGTGCCAACCAAAGTGAAAAGGGTTTTGGTGGTATAATCATAGAGGCTTACCTCAGCATAGACTGAGAAACTCCCTATATATTGCGAGATGTTTTTAATCTGTATGGTCAAGGTTGCCTTATCATCTATCTTGTAGAAGTCTTTATCAAGCTGGGAAGATACCTCAAGGAAGATGCCATAGACCTTGACTGGGAGATAATAGACGCCTGGCTCTTTGGTTGCCCTTTCATAGTCTAAGATGAGTTTAAGCTGGGTATCTTCATAGGTAAAGTCTTCACAGATAGAGAGGGGGAAGGAAATCTTGGTTGATGAGCCAACCGGAAGGTTGATCAATCCCTCTTCTCTCATATTGAATAGGCTGCAGATGAGCTTACAGGAAGCCTCAAGATTACCCCTGTTTTCTATCTTTAAAGATAATTCATAATCTCCTCCCGGATAGAGGTGCAAGGATTCGGTTTCGCTTCCATTCAGTTTAACAGAGGTAATCACAAATAGGGGCTCAATCCTGTATTCCTTTATCTTCTCAGCTATTTTTGTCTTATCATGATAAATACCCAATTTAGCAGAGTAGATACCAGGGATAACCTCATCTGGGATAGGAAATTTGAATTCCTTCTTCTCTGATTGATTGATAGGAATGGTGATACTACCCGTGGCAGTCTCAGTAGCAGATAGCTCCAAGTCAAGGTTGAAACTACCCTTGAATTCATTTACTCCCTTGTTTTCAATCTCAAACTTAACGGTTATGGTAGATAAGTCTATAGATAGCTCAAAATCCTTGATAGAGACAACATTATAATTACGCACCCCAAAGCTCTCGCTTCCTTTCTTTCTAAAATACTCATAGTCTATTTTGTAGTCACCCTCAGAAAGCTCATAGAGGAGATGGAAGAGGACAAAGCCACCGGCAGGAAGCTCTATATTGACTGGCCGGGAAGAATCACCTAAGGCGAATAAGCCCTTCTTTTTCTCTTCTCTTACCTTTACTCCTTTAGAGCTATTGATTATCTTTAGATCAGTCAAGGTCTGGCTGGGAGCAAGAGATTTTATCATCTTATTTATCTTTTCCAAGCTAAAACTTACCGAGAATGAAGAATCCAATCTGCCCTGATTGGTAAGGGTTATGGGTATTCCCACCCAGCCTTCGGGATAGAAGAGCTCTGGGTCTACTTCTATAGTATCTTCCATTACTTAGTGCAAAAATAGATAGGGTTGTGTTTATCTGTTAAAAATTCATCCACCTTTTAAGAAATTTTGAATTCTAAATTTTGAATTTTGAATTGAAGGTTTAAGTTTTATAAAATTTTTCCCCTTTTAATTCAAAATTCAACATTCAAAATTCATAATTTTATAAAGTTTTCCTTAAGATTATCTAAACACATACATTTTGTAAAGCGTTATGGAATTAACTATATATCTACCTTCTCCCCAAACTCTACAAACTTAGTATAGATGCCTACTACATCACCCGAGAGAACTAATGTAATCGTCCCATCCTCTAACAGACTAAACTCCCCTTCAATCACCTCACTCTCTCCTGCTTTAATACTTATACTCCCCTCTGATAATTGACCATTGCCAATTGCTAATTGATAATTGATTTCTACCTCTTCCTTTCCTTTGTTCTCAAATATCACTCTGAAGCTATTTGTTCCCCTTCCTACTAGATCAGGGGCATCAATTATAACCTCTAATAATGAAGGCTCTACCTCAATATATTCTGCCACAGCAACTGTGCCGATTGCTGGGCTTTCTACCATACCCTTCAAGATAAAAGAGGAATCAGCAGAAGCAGTAAGAGCAAAGGGATGGGTTCCTCCCGGAACTAAGCTAAAGGTTTCGGTATGAATAGTTATTGTGCCTATATTAACCCTTAGGGTTAGCTCATCGGTTGATAGATCAGCCCAATTCTTAACCTCACCACTTATCGTAATCGGCTCTCCTTCCTTATAGGTTCTCTTGTCTGTCTCTAAGGTTAAGGTGACTGTGCCTGGGGAGATGTAAAATCCATACTCATCTTGGGCAATTAGTTGTTCAAAAGCAGAGTATAGCTCTCCTTTTAAGTATAATTTGCCAGTAATACCCAATGTGCCTACTAAAGTAGAAATCTCCCTATTGCTTATTTCAGGAAGATTAACGGGGAAGTTCTCCTTCCAAATTAGCTTCCCCCTCTTTTGGTATCTGCTTACCCCCTCCCCTGTTCCAAACCAAACAGATTCATCATCCCCGGCAATAGCAGCAATATGGTCGTCGATTAACTCACTGTTTTCCGTATTGTAGGTCAGCCATATCTCATTATTATATCTTGATACACCACTATAATCTGTTCCAAACCAGAGATCATTGCCATCGATTGCGATTGCTCCCACATCATTATTGGAAAGACCGCTGTTCTTTGTGGTGTAGGTAATCCAGGTATTATCTAGCTTATTCAATCTTGAGACTCCCTTTGAGACTCCAACCCCATAGTCCCCACTCTGCTCCCAACCCGCAAACCATACATAAATTCCATCCCCTGCTATTGCACGGATCCAATTATTCGCTAAGCCACTGTTTTTAATCGTATATGCAGTCCATTTACCACTTATCTTATTCAATCTCAAGACACCATCTATTGTTCCAAACCAGACATCATCTTTATCTACAGCAATAGCAGTAATATTATCGCTTAGCAAGCCACTATTCTCTGTGGTATAGGTTGCCCATTCATTAGTTGCCTTATTCAGCCTTGCTATCCCCTCCTCTGTCCCAATCCAGATGTCCTCTCCATCTACTGCTATTGCCCTAACATCATTATCTACCAAGCCACTATTTTCTGTAGTATATGTAGTCCAGCTACCGGTTATTTTATTTAACCTTGCTACACCATCCCTTGTTCCCATCCAGACATCCTTATCATCTACAGCAAGGGAGCTTATCTCATCACTTACTGAATCATCTATAGCAAGGGAGCTTATCTTATCACTTGCTAATCTACTATTATCTTTAGTATAATTAGTCCAACTACCGGTTATTTTATCATACCTTGATACACCAAAATCTGTGCCAAACCAGACCCATCTGCCATCGGCTACTATTGAGTTGACACTCTTGATAAAAGAATAGTTTATCCATCCCTCTAAGCCCGTGTATATCCCTAAGCTTAAGCTGCCATCCTCTATCTTTCCATCCTGGTTATTAAGATATGCTTTGGCAGTGATAGGCTCGGTAAGAAAATATGCTTCCTTATTGGTATTTACCGTAAGCTCTCCTTTCAATCCTGCTATATTGATGGTTCTCTCAAAGGTTATGGAGTCTCCATAGACTGAATCTTTACAGATAACCATCAACTGATATTGACCATCTACCGCCTGGTCTGGAATAGTGAGCTTGATTGGCTTTGATTCTGAAGGACTAATAGTCTCTGTTCCAAGATTTTTAGCCATTTCTCTATCATACCAATCAGCCAATCTGATGGTATAATTGATCTCCTTCTCTTGAAATCCCACATTCTTTAATCTTGCCTCTATCTCTTCACCTACTGAATACTCCGTCTTTTCCAAGATAAGTTTGAGCAAGCCACTTACTTTTATCTCCTTCTCCAATCTGAATGACCTTCCTGTAGCCTTATCCTTAATCTCTGCCATCAACTCATAATATTCTTCTACTATCCTAACAGGAGCAAAGAAGTTGATGGTGCTGGTGCTAATAGCCTTAACTGTTCCTGTTCCACTAAACCCTGAAGAATATCCTGGGGTAGATATAGTGCCATAATATTCATAGGTTGAGTCTGTTGCTGAGGTATTCCTTACCGTTATACTTCCTATCTCTCCTGCTAAGTAATCTTTCTTATCCAGACTCAGCTCAAGCAATCCTCTTACCTTTATCTTTGTAGACCAGTTGAGCGATTCTCCTGATGCTCTGTCTATGATCTCTAATTCCAACCCATACCATCCCTCAATCATCCTAACAGGAACAAGAAAGTTGATGGTAGCAGAACCTCCAGCTTTGACTGTTCCTGTTCCACCAAATAGAGAAGACCATTCTCCCATAGAGATGGTGCCATAATATTCATAATCTGAATCCACTGCTCCTACATTCTTTACCGTTATACTTCCTATCTCTCCACCTAAGTAATCTTCCTTATCCAGACTCAGCTCAAGCAATCTGCTTACATAGATTTCTTTCTCTAATTTAATAGATCTTCCTGTCTCCTTATCTATGCATTCTACCTCTATTCTATAATTTTCATCAAACATCCGAACAGGGGCAGAGAAAGAGATGGTGCTTGAGCCACCAGCCTGGACACTTCCTGTTCCAGCAAACTCAACCACCTTACTTTCTTCTTTAAAGAGATTGATCAGATAGTCATACTCCAAATCTTTGGCTGTTGTATTATCCACTATTACCTCTCCTGCTTCACCAGCTAAGTATTCTATTTTATCAACTCTAAGTTTGATCAACCCAGTCAATTGCAACCATTTCCGTAATCTTCTTTCTTCTCCCGTCCTCTTATCCTTATAATCTACTACCAAAAAATGCCTTTCTTCTGTTATCCAGGTAGGGATAGAGAAGCAGATGGTGCTTGAGCCATCAGCTTTGACTGTTCCTGTCCCAATGAATTCAACCACTCTCTTGCCTCCATAATATCCTTCAGATAGGGTTCCGTAATATTCATAGGTTGTATCCACTCCTCCCCTATTTCTTACAGTTATGCTTCCTACTTCACCAGCTAAGTAATCTATCTTCTCTAAGATGAGCCCAAGGTTTGATTGAGGAAGGACAAAACCAAACCCCTTCTCTATGAAACTTCCATTTGGCAACTGATATCTAAGATATATGTTATGCTTCCCTGGTTCTATTGTTTCTGGGATAATGGGATTGAAGGGAATAGCGGCTGTTCCTGCGGGTAATAGGGTGATAGATTGGGTGGAGATAAATCCAAGGTCTGGAATAGAAATGGTAACATTTAGGTCTTCCTTAAAGTCTCCATTGTTTAAGATGAATATCTCTCCCTCTAAAGGGTAACGCCAATGAAGCATGAGGGTCTTTAGTCTTAGGTCTACGATATTGGATAGTTTGAGGACTAAGGTAGGGGCATATACAGAATATCTTTTCTCTTGCCAGTCAAAGTCAAATCTTGATTTTAATTGGTATTGCTGATTAAAGTAAATCAGAGAAGGGTCTAAATCTATCCCTTCGATTGTCCTGATGTCTTCTGTTAGATCACCTATCTCTACTTTCTGCTCCCATACTATATCTTTTCCTTTGAATAACTCAAATATCAATTGGCTGTCTTTGACCAATCCTAATTGATTGACTAATTCAGCTTCTAATTGCCAGCCATCTTTGGTTGTCCTTGTTTTTAGGCTTAACTTAAGAAGACTCTCTACATTAAGGACTGCTTGCTTGATATTACGGATCCACCACGGAGGTTTATATGTTGTCATCACATCAAAGACAAGGGTCAGCTTGCCAGAAAAGTCCTCTGGGACAGTGAAGGAAAAATAGCAATTTGATTTATTTGAGGATGTGTAATATATAGTATCTTCCATTACTTAGTGCAAAAATAGATAGGGTTGTGTTTATCTGTTAAAAATTCATCCACCTTTTAAGAAATTTTGAATTCTAAATTTTGAATTTTGAATTGAAAAAGGTTAAGTT
>JBFLYE010000014.1 GCA_040756715.1 bacterium | reverse complement strand
AAGAAGTCCTCTATAATAACCTGCTATGTGTAACTCTTTATATAAAAATTCAAAACTTTTTAATATCTTCCCATTATGAATTGTAAGATGCTTTCGCAACATTTCCCTATAGCTATTTACAGATTTCGGTAATTTTTTTTCATCTCCTTTCTTTAATAAATATGTATCAATAGCCTTTAATACCGCAAGATAGGCAGTGCCACAAGCCTCCTGGACATATTTAACATCGGTATAGTAATTGTCCTCACGAGGAGCATTTTTTAAGATTTTCTTTGCATTATTTAAATACCTTAATGGCTCTTTCATTTTATTATTGCTTTATAATAACCATCTTCTTTATTACCCTCTCTCTCTTTGTTGGGTATTCTATGGTTACCTTATAGATATAAAGCCCAGTTCCTAATTTCTTTCCATCCTTGTTTGTGCAATTGTAATCTTTCTCCTTCTTTCCTCCCTCTGAAAAATCTTCCTCATAATCCCAGACAAGGTCTCCGGTAATGGTATAGAGCTTAATCTTAACATTTGCATTTGTTTCTAAAAAGAAATTGAATTTTGTAGAGCCCTTTGCTGGGTTTGGAGAGGTATAAACAGATTTTTCAATAGATGCCTCCTCTTTTGTTACTACATTTATTTGATATGTCGCACTTCTTACATTCCCATTGTTATCAGATGCAGAGATCCAATAATTTAGGGTGCATTTATTTTGGGGTGGGATATTGAAAACAAATGTATTTGTTCCCAAGATACTCTCATAGCTTTTTGTTCCTATGGTTTGCGAACCAAGGGGCTGATAATAAAGAATTATCTCTGCAAAGTTAAGCCCAACCCCTTCATCATAGATTACTGCCTTAATATTTATTGGTTCATTTACAAATGCAACAGGGGGTGGTGTGTGATCAATATTTGGTAAATCATCCTCATCATACATAATTGCATACATATCCTTTATTTCTGTATTGGCTGGAATTTTAAGGCTAATTTTGTTATTTGCTGGATCAATTGTTCCACCAAGCCTTGTCCACAAACTTCCACTTCCATAGATAAGTAATTTTTCTTCCTTGAAGAAAGGGGATGGAAGATGATAATCCTTATAATGGAGGGTCAAAGTTACATCCTTGCTAAATTTGCATTTATAAAGAGGGGTTTGTGTGCCATAGTAAAATTTGGTAATTGAGCCAATGAGCTCATATTCCTTATGATCTCTGGTATCAGGGAAAAGCCTTACAAAAACTGTATTTGTCCCCACAGGAATACCAGGAGCCTTATCCAAGGTAATCTCTGTGTCATAAGGGATATTAAGATATATCTCGTCGTTGTAGATCACCTCTATCTCCTTTGGAATGCTAAAGTAAAATGTTTCCTGGGCAAAATTTCCTTTATTATCATAGGCAATTGCAGTGATTGTATATGTGCCTGATTCGGTTAAGGGAGAAATAAGATTTCCTTTTAGCTGTCCTGTATTGCTTCCTGTCTCTGTATAGGATTTGGTTGAAGGAATGTCTAGCCCATCTTTCTTTAATGATATGGTTGAACTTGCCCAATTTATCCCAGACTCACCACAACCTATCTCTGAAATATTAACTTTAATCGCACCAGAAAATGGGGCAGTAACCGTTCCCGTGGGGTATGGGTCTGAAATTATGGGAGGAATGGAATCAATTACCCCAAAGGTTATAGAATAAGTGGCTTTATTATTGTTAAAATCTACGGCAGTGATTTTAATTGTATAAGTTCCAGGGATGGTTAATGGCTTTGTAAGTATCCAATATAGGGTATCTTTATTGTCATTTGTGAGAATACCCCCTATCTTTTCGCCCAATTTATCTTCAAGATATATACTTGAGTTTATCGGAGAGACACCTACGCCTCCTTCTCCATCATATAATTTTACCCAAACAGAGGAAACTATACCTATCTCCTTTTCCTCACCTGATGTAGGATTGGAACTAATTACAATGGGAGGGGTTTTATCTTGTTTTATAATCTCAGGGTTCTCCACGCATCTCATTATTCCATCAACTACATCTGAGCGAAGCTTATAATGCCCATGGTAGCGAGGTTCTGCATGCCATTTCTCCTCTTCTTCCTCCTCCTTATTGGTAAGCTCCCAATCTATACTTACAAGCTCTGCCCATATCCGGACATAATAATTACCCGGTGGATTTTTCCAATCAAGCTCCCCATATTCATAGTCACAATAGTAATTTCCCTCTTCATCCTTAAGGAAGGGAACAAGGGTTCCCTGATCATTCTCGGTATCCTCATCGCCCTTATCAGGTTTTACAGGGTTTCCTAAAGACATCGTATAATTTCCATAGTTTGGGGGAACCCCCCATACCCATTTTCCATCCCTTAAGCTATATAGCCAGGGATCTATATCATTTCCTGCAGTCATATCAGGGTAGCTTGTATGGGGAATCTTCTCCCCTTCATCATTATGGGTTTCAAAATTAAGCAGGCCATAAGGGATGTTAAGGTGAGTAGAATATTGGACAAAATCAAAGCCTAGGTTATTAAGTTGCTTATCGGTTACCTCACCACCTTTTGAGCTCTTAAGGACAGCCCTGAATTTTACTAAGACATCACAGCTTTCAGGAATATCATCTGAATAGAATGGGTTTGGAGAGAAGGTAAGGTTTTCTATCTTTATCTCAATGGAGGTTACCTTTATCTCACCCTTTACTTTAGTAGCCTCATTTCCTGCCATATCCCTTGCATCAATGGTATAATAATAAGTTCCATCAGGGACTATATCCCCATTATTATCCCTTCCATCCCAGAAATCAGAGGTATTCTCTCCATATTTTGGATTTGGAGAGATAATCCTCTTTACAACCCCTCCATCTTCATTCAGGATATTTATTTGAACACGGCTTTTCTCTGAAAGGTTATATTTTATAGAAAGATTTTGAATGTAGGGATTGAATGGATTGGGTTCTATATTTTGATTTTTAATTTCGGGCTTTGTTCCATCTACATCAATCTTTATCCTCTCATCGATATATGGGTCATTTAGGGCATTATAATTATTATAAATGAAGTGTCCTTGTATTAAAACCCCTGTGCCGATATTTCCCTCCTTTATCTCATAAACACTTGAATAAATGCCGTCACCTGGCATCTTATCGAAGAATGAAGACATTCCATTATCTACAAGCTGGATGCCTTGATACATAACCCCTAAATCAGCTGAGGCATCACCACCGGTTGCCCAATTAACCTCTTCTACCACAAGGTTTGAAATGGTATTATAGGAAGAGACAAGAGGGCCAGAATATAAATTTTGATTTGAAATGGTACAGCTTCCATTCTCCTTTGCTTGCAAAAACCAGGTATGCATACTATCAGAAACAAGGATATATCTTCCCCATTTTATCTCAGGGCTTGTAATGGTAATGTTTGTTGTTGTTTTTGTGGAAATTGCCCTTATGGTTTTTTCTACCTTAAAGCTTGCAAGAGAGATGATGAGTTTATCACCCTCCTTTAAGAGGCTCTTTAAGGAATAGCCTGCTTGGGGTGTAATGCTTCGATAATCTGAAATGGGCAAACCATAATATAGCTCTGCATTTGAAATAAGAGCCTCTTGGTTTTTAAGGGTTGTAATCCAGATATAATTACCTGAGGTAATCTCTATCCTTTCTCCTTCCATTAAACCTATTTCATCCTGCCATTTAACCCTTAATGTCTCGGTTGTAGAGTCTATAATGGTCAAGCCCGATAAAGCCCTTTCCTCTTTCCTTTCTGGAATTATTCCCAGCCTTGCTATCCTTGATAGAGTAATGGGATTTGCTTTTGTTCCATCAAGGGTTATTGTGCCAAAGACATTAGTAGATGTTCCGCCATTTCCTGCAGAATCCATCACAAAGCCTTTAACATTAAAGTCGCCTTTATCTTGCTCTTTTACGGTATATTCGCCCTGCCATTTAGTTTCGCTTATTTTATTAAGGGGAACAAAGATATTATCACGAAGTACACAGCCTGCACTAATAACATCTGTATCCGTTCCCCTTACCTCTAGGATAAAGACAACCTTTTCACCCCTATAGAATGTTCTTTGGCCTGTATTATCTATAATGCTTATAACCTCGGGTGGTGTATTATCAACATATACAGATATGGTTTGGGTTTCTCTCCTTTGTGTGTCAGGATCAATAACCTCTAATGTAATTGTATGCGAACCTTCAAAGGCGGTCCCACCAGGAGCCCATATATATGACCCTAATTCATCCTTCTTTAAAAACCCTGTAGTAAGGGTTGCATTATCGGCAAAAAGTGTCCAGCTTCCATCCTTATCCATAATTAAGAAGCTAATCTCGATTGTATCTTCACTGCCGGTAGAGCTACCTGGAGAAAACCTATTATCAGAAACAGAGAAAAACTTTATCCTTGCGGTAATAAGCTCCCTTAACTCAAATGTGTAGGTTCCTATTGAACAATGCTCTGCTTTATCATAGGCATATACCACAAAGGTATAAAGCCCCTCTTTGGTTAAAGAGCCTAAGATAGGGCTTCCGATAAGAAACCCTATATTGCTGGATGTTCCATATTGGAAGGTAATATTTAGAGGAATTAAATTATTATCTGGGTCTTTTAGGGTGATTATTGACCTTTGCCAATCTATCCCTGAGGCATCCTCCTCAAGTTCAGATATTCCTGCGCTTATAGTTCCCTGATATGGCTTAAGGATAGATCCTACAGGATAAGCATCATATATCTTGGGAACAATTGTCTTAAGATAAAAGCTCCATTGATAAAGATTGTAATTTCCCGCACCATCATAAGCCTTTACAGATACTGTATATGTTCCATCCCATAATCCATCATCTAATAATGGAAAACCAAGGTCTCCCATCAGCTTTCCCGAGTTCTTTCCGGTTGGGCTATAGCTTTGGACAAGGGTAAATGCAGCCTTTTCTTTTTTCATAGACATTGTTGTTTTTAAAGAATCTATGCCAGAATTGCCCAAGCCTACATCTGAGATAAAGCAATAAATAACATCTTCAAAGGGTGAAATAACTACCCCGGTTGGCCAGGGATTAAAGACATCGGGCTTCATTATATCCTTTATCTGAAATGTCGCCCTCTGGTAGTCATCTAAAACACCATTTCCCTCTCTATCAACCGGTCTTATCTTTATGGTATATGAGCCAGGCTTTGAATTATCCAATGGATTATCAAGTATCCAATATATTGTATCAATGCCATCATTAATCTTTTTGCCTCCTATTTTCTGGTCAAATGAATCGGCAAGGAAGATTTCACTCCTTTCAAAGTCTATCCCAGAGCCTCCCTCGGTTGGCATATCAATAAGTTTTGCCCATACTTTTGAAATTGTCCCTTGTGAGATTACATCTTGCTCTGCAGGCTGGGTTGCGATAATAAGGGGTTTTTCATCATCAGAAGGGGGAGGCGGGGGTGAAGGCTGTGCCAAAACCTTTCCCTCAATATAATCTGCCTTAAGCCCATTGTGGTCAAAAAAATAGGGAATTGCATGCCACTTTTCCTCTGGGTCTTCTGGTTTGTTGATAAGCTTCCAGTAAATGCTGGTAAGGTCTGCCCCGATCCTAAAGATATACTGACCTTTTGCATCGTCCCAGTCCTTCATCCCAAAGCTAAAGTTTTTGTAATAGTTCCCATCTAAATCTTTATAGAAGGGAACAAAGTAATTAAAGTCATTTTTGGTATCATCATCGCCTTTGTCAGGTTTTGCAGGGTCTCCCAGGGAATACTTATAATCTCCATAGTTTGGAAGAATATCAGGTCTAAGCCAGGGATCGCTATCTGTTTTATCACAGGAGTCAGGATAACTTTTCAATTCTATTCTTTCTCCATCCTCATCATAGAGTTGGAGGTCGATTAAGGCATAGGGTGCGTCAAGCCAATTCCAACCCTGAATAAAATCAAAGCCTAAGTTATTAAGTTGCTCATCGGTTACCGTCCCTCCCCTTAAATTCTTAAGGATAATCCTAAAATTTATAACCACATCAATTGTCTCTGGTTTAGCCTTGTCTGGCCAGAATGGGTTGGGTGAAATATTAAGGTCTTCTACCTTTATCTCTATAGTGGTGAGCACAATCTCTCCCATTTTAGGAATTGCCTTATTTCCCGCCTCATCCTCTGCCTCAATTGTATAAGAATAATGGTCATCGGGTGGTATGTCGCCTGCACTTGTCCTTCCATCCCAAAATATGGTAACATTATCTCCAAATTCTGCCTTGGGAGATTTTAGAACCCTTACTACCTCACCTTTACTATTTTTAATGGTGATTACAATATAGGACTTTTCTGAAAGATTAAACATTATCGCAAGATTCTTAGGGTAGGGAAGGCAGGGATTAAATGGGGTAGGGAAGATATTGTTATTGGTAATCTCTGGTGGTGTTGCATCAATGGTTACCTTTAGCCTTTCGTCAATATATGGATCATTCTCTGCCCTCTTTTTGTTATAGAAAAAGTGTCCAAGAATTTGTGCATCATCTGTGGTGTCACCCTCCTTAATGGTATAGACCCCAGAATATATCCCATCGCCTCCGGTAATATCACCGGATAAAATCCCAACCCCGTCAACGCCGTCATCGGATAGGGGAATATTTGGCCTTATCTCTCCAATATCAATCGTTGCATCACCACCGGTTGCCTTAGCTACCCTTCTTGCCACAAGATTAGTAAGCTCGGTATAATCAGAAATAATTGGTCCTGAATAAAGATTTGAATTGGATATGGTAAATGAACCATTATCGGTTGCCGTTGACATCCAGGTTCTTACATTATCAGAGACAAGGATATAATCGCCGATGTTTATCTTACTATTTTGAATGGTTAGGCTTGTTGAGCTAACATTTGGCGGGCTAAAAATTAGCTCGTCAAGAAGGACACATCCTTCAAGGGATAGAATTAGCTCATCATTGACTTTCAAGGCTTTCTTTAAGGCATAAGCAACCCCTATTTTTACATTTCTATAATCAGAAATAGGCTCTCCATAGTAAAGAAGCCCATTGTTAAGAGAAAGCAGAGAATTCGTAAAAGTTCCCACCCAGATATGCTTTCTTTCCTCTTCAATTACCTTTATTCTTTGCCCTTCTTCCAGGCTTTCACCTTCCCATTTAATGGATAGAGAATCTGTTGTTGAGCCTATAATTGTAAGGCCTGATAAAGATGGCCTTATCTCTTTTGGATATAAAAGACTTACCCTTGAAATCCTTGATCGCTTCACTGGTCTTTCCCTTCTTCCATTTACACTAATTGTTCCACTTATCGTCCCATAATTTGTGGCTGGATTTTCTGCTTTGTCCATAAAATATCCAGAAATTGTCCATGTTCCGTAGTCTTGTTCTGAAACTGTATAATATCCTTGATATATGCTTCCCTCTGTTCCCAATCCCTCACCAAGATAGGTAAGCTTTATATCCTTTCCATTGATATTGGCTATTGCCTTTAATCCATCATCAGCATCTATCTCCTGGTTTCCCATCCAATCCCTTGCCTTCATTGTGAACTGGATTACCTCATTAAGATAAAAAACCTCACCCCCTGTATTCTCGGTAAGGGAGGTGATTAAGGGTGGTGTGTTATCAATGGTTACAACAATAGTTTTTTCTCTATAGTTTCCTGCTGTATCCCATATCACAACCTCTACAGAATGGGTTCCTTCATCTGCCGGTTGTGTTGTGTAAGAGCCATCCCATGTATAGATTCCAGAATAATTAAAAAGCTCCCCTGAATATTCCCCTGAGGGAGTCTTATTGTCTATGGAAACCTCATACCTTCCCGATTCATTTGAAGAGAAGAAAAGAGAACAATAATCTCCACTGCCCGTAGATGTTCCCGGAGAAAAGAATAGGGGGTCTGCCCAAACCTGAATAATTGGGCTTGTGCTATCTATGGTAATTTTCTCGGTTTTTGTACCTTCATTCCCTGCAAGATCAAATATTGAAACATCCAATATATGGCTTCCTTCCTCAAAGGAAAGCCAGGCTCCTACCTGCTTATCCCAATAATAGCCATCCCAGACAAAATCTAGGGGTATATTTGCGGCTATGGTCCCTGTTTTTAGTTCCTTTCCCTCCATAGCAATTCTATATCTGCCAGCTTCTTCGCAACTTAGAGTAATTGTTGTTGTATCCTCTGAATTGGGCGATGTATAAGGAGAAAACCGATAATCAGAAACATTGAGACCCCCCAAGGGTGCTTGATAATCGGCAATGATTATTTGCTTTCCTGTATCAACTCCATCTATATCAACACTAATTTCTACTCCCGCACCATCAAAGACAAATAGGGAATTAGGCTCATCGGTTGATTTTATTACAAAGCTTGCGCTATATGTTCCATCACCATCAAAATCAACAAAGGGTATTTCCATTTGATTGGGGACGCTATTTGCTTCTGGTGGCCAAGGCTTTACCGGAGGGAATAAGCTTTTTACAGTTCCGATGCAATAAGATCCACTTGCATTTTCAACCCTTGCGGCTACATATATAGTTGCTCCATCCTTAAAGTAAGAGGATGGATTTTTAAAACTTTTATCCGAGTATGTGGTTATTGTTTCTGTTGCAGCAAAGAGCTGGCTGGCAGCAAAAATTCCTACCCATAATAATTTTTTCATATTAAAATTTTAGCTAGTTTATCCTTGTAAATTATCTTTTGTCAATAATTTTTTTTGAAAACGCCCCTCCGGTATATCCATCAATTAGGCCGGTTAGCTCTTCTATTCTTATCCTATTTTTCTCTTTGTCTTCTAAAATAAGCCTCTTTCTTTCAAAATATAGCTTTGTAAGCTCGGCAAGAATTTCATTTCTTAAGCGTGTCATAAGCCTTGATCGCTCATCAATTGAGGTTTGATCAGGGTTGTAAATAAGCTCACTAAGATGCCAATCAAAAGAAAGGCTCCACTGGTCTGGTCCCTCTTTGCCATAAGCTACATAGTTTCCATAGCTAAAAGAAAGTTCGGGAAGAAGCACCTTGTATTTTGCCCTTTTCTGCCAGGATTTTACCACAGAAGGTGAAAGATTATTATACCTTATTGCCATCTCTTGAACCTCTAATATGCCTGGCTCATCTTGAAAGGTTAAAGGGGTCTCTTTTTCTTCATTTTTTGTTGCTATAGCGCTGAGATAATTCGGCTCTGCATATACAACATTTTCGTTGTCTTTGTATGAGGCAATAATCTCTTTAATATCACTATCAGGGGGAAATTTAAGCAGGAAAACAGAGCCATCTTTCTCTTCATAAAGCCTCTCATAAGATAAAAGCCCAAACCCTTCACCGATTGAAGTAATTACCTCCCTATCTTTTGTCTTTACCAAAACCTCCCCCTTTTTAAAATCTAAAGCATAAGAAAAAAAAGCTAAAAGTAAAATAACAAATCCATATAATTTTGCCTTTTGCATTTCTTAATTGGGTCCTGTTGGACTCGAACCAACCGCCCACGGCTTAAAAGGCCGCTACTCTGCCAGATGAGCTAAGGACCCTCTTAAAAATTGTAAATTTTAAAAAGTATATTTTAGTCTTTCGTTTTTTGTTTGTCAAGAAAAGGGGAGTTTTTTTCTTAAAATCGCTAGACAAAAGGTATGATTAAAGCTTATACTTATTAAAATGCCAACATATGAGTATGAATGTGGAAGGTTTGAGGTTTTTGCCTCAATTTATAGAAGCCCTGAATACAAAAAGAAGCTAAAGGAGGATAATAAACCCAATAAAGAAAAATCTTAAAGAAAAGGCTTAATGGTACAAGAGAGGTTTGTCCTTGCTGATGAAGATGAGGTTTTGAGGCTTTGTGGAAAGGATGATGAAAATTTAAGGATTATTCAAAATGCATTTGCTTCAAAGATAATTCCAAAGGGAACCCAGATAATCCTTTTGGGAGAAAAAAAGGAGAATGAAAGAATCCTTTCCCTGCTTAATTCCCTCCTTCTTCTTATAAGGAATGGCCATTTAATAAGAAGCGAGGAGATAAAATATGCCTTAAGGCTTTTTGAGGACAAGGAGGATATCCTTGGGGTATTTGAGGATACAATCTGTGTCTCAGAAAGGGGAAGGCTGGTAAAACCAAAGAGCATAAATCAGAGGAAGTATGTAGAGATGATGAAGAAGAATGACTTGGTAATTGCCATTGGTCCTGCAGGAACAGGAAAGACATATCTTGCGGTTGCAATGGCTCTTTCCTCCCTTCTTATAAGGAGGGTTGAGAGGATAATCCTTGCCAGGCCAGCGGTTGAGGCAGGCGAGCGGCTTGGATTTCTTCCCGGAGACCTGCAAGAAAAGGTAAATCCATATTTAAGGCCCTTGTATGATGCCCTCTATGATATGATGGGAATTGAAAAATTTCATAAGATGTTTGAAAATGGTGTAATTGAGATAGCACCCTTGGCATATATGAGGGGAAGGACATTGAATGATTCATTTGTCATTCTTGATGAGGCTCAAAATACAACCTCTGAACAAATGAAGATGTTTTTAACACGGCTTGGCTTTGATTCAAAGGCTGTGATTACAGGAGATATTACCCAGATAGACCTTTCTTCTGAGGTAACCTCAGGCCTGGTTGAGATTCAGGAAATATTGAAAGGTGTATCGGGAATAGGATTTTCTTATCTTGATAAATCAGATGTTGTCCGACATCCATTGGTAAGCAAAATAATAAAGGCATATGAGGAAAAGTCAAAAGTCAAAAGTCAAAATTGGGGTAAGAATTTATGAAATTCTGAATTTTGAATGTTGAATTTTGAATTAAAAAAGGAGGTTTAACGGGATGAAAAAAAAGGGAGAAAGCTTGGTTGAATACGGGCTGGTAGTTGGGTTGATTGCCGTTATTATAATTGCTGTTGCTTTAGCTCTAGCTCCCCAAATTAAGGTTCTGCTTAAAGGAGCAGAGGTAAAGGTAGAGGAACCAGGAACACCAACAACACAATTACAAGGAACGCCAACTGCTACAGGAACAATAACAGAAACAGGAACAAAAACCCAGTAAAAGGGAAGAGGGATTAATGGATAAAAGAAAAGAAAGGGTTGCGCAAGCTATAAGGGAGAAGATAGGTGAATTTATCCTAAAGGAGATAAGTAGCAATGACCTCCTTTCGGTTACAAGGGTTAAGCTGACAGGCGACCTGAGGGAGGCAAAGGTTTATATAAGCAGCTTAACAAATGAAAAGGAGTGCCTTAAGGGTTTAAAGAGGGCGAAGCCTTCTATCAGGGCATATTTAGCAAAAGAGATTAACCTTCGCTATACACCAGACCTAACATTTTTTATTGAAGAAGATGAATGAAGTTTTAAAGGTCTTACAAGAGAGGGATAATTTTATTATAACATCCCATATCCGTCCAGATGGAGACTCAATTGGAAGCCAGATATCCCTTTTTCTTATCCTTAAAGGTTTGGGGAAAAGGGTTATAATTATAAATGAGGATAATCCACCGCCTCATTTCTCCTTCCTCCCCCATCTTTCGGAAATATTACCACCCGATGATAATAGAAAAGATGTAGCCTTAATTCTTGATGTAAATGAGATAGAAAGGCTAGGGGTTAGGACAAAAAAAATAATTGAAAGAATCCCTTTAAAGATAAATATTGACCATCACCTTGGAGGTGGTATAGGAAATGTAAATTGGATAGATGAGAAGGCATCATCTGTCTGTGAGATGATCTATAGGCTTTTAATAGGGCTTTCAAAAAAACCAAACAAAGATATAGCCCTTCTTCTATATGTTGGTATAGCAACCGATACAGGGTTTTTTAGCTTCAGAAACACAACGCCTAGTGCTTTAAGAATATGTGCAAGTCTCCTTGAATATGGAATAGAGCCATCCGAAATAAAAGAAAAGCTTTATAGCACAAAGAGTTTAGACGAATTAAGGCTCTTTGGAAAGGCATTATCTAATCTTAAAATGAATGGTTCTATTGTTTCAGCAAGGATTACAGAAAAGATGATAAAGGAGGCTAATAGAGAACCAGAAACAGGCACATTGCTTGATCTGATGAGAGGGATAAAGGATAGCAGAGTCATTCTTTTATTCAGGGAGCTTTCTCCTTCCAGGACAAAGGTTTCTTTAAGGTCAAAAGAAGGTCTTGATGTAAGGAGTATAGCAGTTCTCTTTGGTGGCGGTGGTCACCTCTGTGCCGCTGGTTGTATTCTTTCTCTTCCCATAGACGAGGCAGAAGAAAAGATAATGTCATGCCTCATAAAATTATGAATTTTGAATGTTGAATTTTGAATTCAAAATTTCTTAAAAGGTGAATGAATTTTTTAAACAGATAAACACTTATAGTTGATTCCATAACGCTTTACAAAATGTATGTGTTTAGATAATCTTAAGGA
>JBFLYE010000013.1 GCA_040756715.1 bacterium | reverse complement strand
ACTTAACCTTTTTCAATTCAAAATTCAAAATTTAGAATTCAAAATTTCTTAAAAGGTGGATGAATTTTTAACAGATAAACACAACCCTATCTATTTTTGCACTAAGTAATGGAAGATACTATAACATCACCTTTTTATTTCTTATCACAAGAATCTTGCCCTCTATCCTTTCAATGGGAACCAGGCTATTTTTCATCCTTAAATCCCTCAAATTGCCCAATGTTCCTTATTTCCTCTACCATTTTAGAAACGCTTTCTGCAAACTTTACACCCTCTCCGCCCGATATCCAAAAAAATTGTAGCCTTTCCTTTTCTATACCTATAAATTCAAGAAGCCTTGCAAGTATAGCAAATCTTCTTCTTGCATAGTAATTTCCCGATACATAATGGCAATCACCTGGATGGCAACCAGAGATCATCACGCCATCAAATCCCTCCTTAAAGGATTTAAGAATCAAATTAAAATCTATTCTTCCCGAACAGGGAACCCTGATTATCCTTATATTTTCAGGGTATTTTAGCCGAGATGTCCCAGCAAGGTCAGATGCCGCATATGTGCACCAATTACATAAAAATGCAATGATCCTAGGTTCTTTCATTTAATGCCTTTTTTGTCTTTCCTTTCTGGAAAGCTACAAAATACGAAATTTTGAATTCTAAATTTTGTAAAGCGTTGTGGAATTAAGTATAACCTATTTTTCTCAATTTAGCAAGTAAATTTTTCCTTAAATCCTACCTCACCATCCCAATAGAGGGGTTTTTGAAGGTTTTAAGAAAAATCTCTCTTAATGCAGGGTTTTCTTGCAATAATGGGTCTTTTTCAAGGAGGGTTTTTGCACCATTTTTTGCCTTAATTAAAATATTATAATCCCTTATTGGGTCAGAAAGCTTTAATTCTGATATACCGTGCTGCCTCTCACCAAATAGCTCACCAGAACCCCTTAGCTTTAAATCATACTCAGAGAGCTTAAATCCATCTTGAACCCTTACAAATACCCTAAGCCTCTCTACTGCCTCCTTATCCTCATCATCACAAGGGATATTCTCCCTTATAATCTTTGCAATCTTTTCCTTTGTGATGACAATGCAATAGGAGGAAAATTGGCCCCTTCCAATTCTTCCCCTTAACTGATGGAGCTGGGATAAGCCAAATCTTTCACCATCCTCTATTACCATAATACATGCATTAGAAACATCAATGCCAACCTCAATGACTGTTGTGGCAACAAGGATCTGGATATCGCCATTTGCAAATTTTCTCATAATCTCCTCTTTCTCATCTGGTTTTAATTGTCCATGTAAAAGACCTAATGTAAAATCCTTAAAAAGCAAAGAGAGCTTTTTAAAATGTAGCTTACAGGATTTATATGAGACATATTCTGACTCCTCTATCAATGGATAGACAATATATACCTGCCTTCCCTCCTTTACCTTTTCTTTTATGAATTCGTATATCTTGGGAAGGTCATTGTTTGACCTTATGGTGGTAATTATTCTTCCTCTACTCTTTGGCATCTCATCAAGGCAGGATATATCCATATCACCATAAAGGCTTAAGGCAATTGTCCTTGGAATGGGGGTTGCGCTCATCACCAAAAGGTCACACCAATGGGAAGAAAGGGAGGATGCCTTTTCCATCAATGCCTGCCTCTGGCAGACACCAAATCTATGCTGTTCATCGATGATGCAAAGGGCTAAATTCTTAAATTTTACATCCCCCTGGATTAAGGAATGCGTGCCAATTATAATCTTTATTTCACCATTTTCAATTTTTTTCTTTGTCTCTTGTTGCTCCTTTTGAGCTAAGCCGCTCCTTAATATTCCAACCCCGATTTCCTCTGGAATTAGCCTTTTTGCAGTAAGGTAATGCTGGTCAGCCAGGATTTCCGTGGGTGCCATTATGGCAACTTGAAAGGAAGAACAAGCAACCCGATAGGCAGCAGACAAGCAAACAGCCGTCTTTCCTGAACCAACATCACCATGAAGAAGCCTGTTCATCGGATGGGAAGAAGATAGGTCTTTGTCTATCTCAGAGATAGCCCTTTTCTGGGCATTGGTTAATTCAAAGGGAAATTCAAGGCCTTTTTCTATTTTTTGATAGACAAATCCTCGGGAGATTAAGCCTATTCTTCTTTTGTTGATTAAAAGCCCAAGCTGGAGGAGGAATAATTCATTAAAGACAAGCCGATTCCTTGCCTTCTGGTAATCCTCCCAGGTATTGGGAAAATGTATATTTAAGATTGCCTCCTTTTGTGAAATAAAACCAAAAGATTTTGCTATTTCAAAGGAGGAATCTGGGATTTTGTCTTTGTAAATATCCAGAATCTTCCTGGTAATCCTTCTAAATAGCCTCTGGCCAAACCTTCCCCATTCTAAAGAAAGG
>JBFLYE010000012.1 GCA_040756715.1 bacterium | reverse complement strand
AAGAGAGGATAAGCATAACCTCCTGCCTTCTCTTTGACCTTTTGGCTGAGAGGATTCCCTTAGAAATAAAAGATAAAGAGATAACCATTAAGCCTTTAATCCCATCCCAATCAGAGCTCCTTCAATCCTATCCCAATCCAGCCAATAATCCCTGCTATATCCCATTCAAGCTAGCAAAGGATTCAAATGTTTCTCTTGAAATCTATAACATCCTTGGACAAAGGGTAAGGACAATAGAGCTAGGACAAAAACCTAAAGGCTCATATACCCAAAAGGATAGGGCAATATTCTTTGACCTAAAAAATAATGCTGGACAAAACCTTTCAAAAGGCTTATACTTTTATAAACTAAAAGCAGATGATTTTTCCGCCATAAAGTCAATGGTGGTGAGGTAATCCCTTACGCTGTTTCATAACCTGCTTAATCCCAAATAATCCTTGCTGAAACCATCTATCTTTTTGTATCATATAATAGAAATGTCTGAAATTATTGAGTCTTATATTGAGCAGGAGATGAAGACCTCCTACCTTGATTACGCTATGTCTGTAATCATTGGAAGGGCCCTTCCTGATGTCAGGGATGGGCTTAAGCCGGTTCACCGAAGAATCCTCTATGCAATGTCTGAGCTTGATTTATTCCATAACAAGCCATATAAAAAATCAGCCAGGATTGTGGGAGAGGTTCTGGGAAAGTATCACCCACATGGCGACCAGGCTGTATATGACACCTTGGTTAGGATGGCACAGGATTTTTCCTGTAGATACCCCTTAATTGATGGGCAGGGAAATTTTGGCTCTTTAGATGACGACCCTCCAGCAGCGATGAGGTATACCGAGGTAAGGCTAGCATCTATAACCGAAAACCTCCTTTTAGACATTGAGGATGAAACCGTAGATTTTATCCCAAATTTTGATGATAGCCTAAAGGAGCCAGAGGTTCTTCCTGCCTTGCTTCCCTCCCTCCTTATAAATGGCTCATCTGGCATTGCGGTTGGCATGGCAACGAATATTCCGCCACATAACCTTTATGAGGTAATTCAAGGCATTATTGCAATAATTGATAATCCTGAAATTGGTATAGATGAGCTTCTTAAGATTATCCCAGGCCCTGATTTTCCAACCGGAGGATACATTGTTGGCTCCTCGGGAATAAGGGAGGCTTATGAGAAAGGACAGGGTATTATTGTAATAAGGGGAAAGGCAAATATTGAAAGGGAGCAAGGAAGGGAAAAGATAATAATTACAGAGATTCCCTATCAGATTAGCAAAAAAGCCCTCATTGAAAGGATTGTTGAGGTAAATAGGGAAAAATCATTAGGAATATCCGAATTAAGGGATGAATCTGATCGGGATGGAATAAGGGTTGTCTTTGAGGTAAAGAGGGATGAAAACCCCAATGTTATTCTAAACAAGCTATACAAACACACCCCACTTCAGACAAGCTTTGGAATTATTATGCTTGTTATAAAAGATAAAAGCCCTGAGATAATGCCCTTAAAAAGAATTCTTGAATGCTATATTGAGCATAGGGTTGAGATTATTACCAGGAGGTCAAAATATCAATTAAACCTTGCAAGCGAAAGGGTTCATATCCTTGAAGGTCTAAAGATTGCCCAGAAAAATATTGATAGGGTGATAAAGATTATAAGGGGCTCAAAGGAGCCAAAAGAGGCAAAGAATACCCTTGTGGGAGAACTAGCCCTTTCACAAAAGCAAGCCCAGGCAATCCTTGAGATGCAGCTTCAAAGGCTAACCAAGCTTGAGAAAAGCAAAATAGAAAAAGAATACCTTGAGCTTATAAAAAAGATTGAATACCTTAATTCCCTCCTTTCCTCAAGACCGAGGATTTTGGGGGTTATAAAGGATGAGATTCTGGAATTGCAAAAGAAATTCAAGGATGAAAGGAGAACAATAATTATTCCCGAAGAGGAAGAATTTAGGATGGAGGATTTTGTAAAGGAGGAGGATGTTGCAATTACCATTTCCTTCAGGGGCTATATCAAAAGGATTCCGGTAAGTGTGTATAAAAAGCAACACAGGGGAGGTGTTGGTGTCTCTGGCCTTGAATTAAGGGAGGAAGATTTTGTCAAACACCTATACATTGCCTCAACCCACGATTTTCTTCTTATCTTTACAGACAAAGGAAGGGTCTATTGGCTTAAGGTATATAATATTCCAGAGGGAGGAAGGCTTTCAAGGGGAAAGCCCATAATAAACCTTATTTCTATACTCGAAAATGAAAAACCATCAGCAATTATCCCGGTTCGTGAATTTAGGGATGGATATATCCTTATGGCAACAAGGCTTGGGAAGATAAAGAAGACAGAGCTTTCACAATTCTCAAATCCACGCACAACGGGAATAATTGCAATGGATATCTCAGAAGGTGATTCCCTTATCTCTGCTAATTTAACATCTGGCAAGGATGAGATAATCCTTTCCTCAAGAAAGGGAAAGGCATTAAGGTTTAAGGAAAGCGATGCAAGGCCTATGGGAAGAACAGCAGGTGGTGTTATTGGAATGAGGTTTGACCAGGATGATTTTCTTATTGGGATGGAAGTAATAAAAGAGGGAAAAAACCTTCTTACAATAACAGAGAATGGCTTTGGAAAGAGAAGCTTAATCGGGCTTTATAGATTGCAGAAAAGGGGAGGAAAGGGAATTATTGACATAAAGACGGATGAAAGAAATGGTAATGTTGTTGGAATTCTTGAGGTAGATGAGGCTGATGAGATTGTTTTAATTACACAACTTGGAATGGTTATAAGAATTTCTGTAGGAAATATTAGAATGATCGGAAGAAATACAAAGGGTGTTTGCCTGGTGAGATTAAAGAAGGATGATAAAGTTGTTGCCTATGCACCTATTGTTGCTGAAGAATGATACCAGAAGAGAGAAAATAGAAGATAGACTATAGCAAAACAAACAAAATCCAAAACCTTGCTGTGTGTAATTTGGTGCTTGGAATTTGTTTTGGATTTTGGATTTAGGATTTTGGTGGTTTATTGTTTACTTGTCAGAAGGTGAATAGTTACGATAAATGAAAAATGCAATTGTTCATAAGGATGCACAAATAGGAGCAAAGGTTGAAATTGGCCCTTTTTCCATTATAGAGGAGGATGTTATAATTCAAGATGGAACAAAAATAGGGGCATATGTGGTGATAAAAAAAGGAACAAGGATAGGAAAAAATTGCTATATTGATATAGGTGCGGTTATTGGAAATGATCCCCAGATTGCAGGATGGAAGAATGTGAAATCCTATTGTTTTATTGGAGACAATAACATCATCCGTGAATATGCAACCATCCATCGCTCATCTTATGAAGGGGAAAGCACGCAAATAGGAAATAATAACTTTATTATGGCAAATTCCCATATTGCCCATGATTGCAAGATTGGAAATAATGTTGTGGTTACAAATTTTGCAGGCTTAACCGGTCATGTTGAGGTGGAGGACAAGGTTATAATTTCGGGCTTTGTTGCCATACATCAATTTGTTAGAATTGGATGCCTCTCTATGATTGGTGGCTCTTCAAAGGTTACCCAAGATGTTCCACCATATTTTATTGCTGATGGACACCCTGCTTCCTGCATTGGGATAAATAGTATCGGGCTTCAAAGAAATGGAATACCAAGCAAGATGAGGCAAGACATAAAAAATGCATTTAGGCTGTTATATCGCTCCCATCTAAATATCAGCCAGGCACTTATAAAAATAAAGGATGAGATTCCCCCTTCTCCTGAGATAGCTCATCTTGTTGAATTTATCAAAAGCTCTAAAAGGGGGATATGTTGATTTAGGATTTATGATGTATTCTTTAATAATTAGTATGAGGCCGAAGCAATGGGTAAAAAACCTCTTTGTGTTTGCTGCTCTGGTTTTTGGAGAAAGGCTAAATGATCCAGCCTCTTTACTTAAGGTTTCTTTGGGATTTGTCCTATTTTGTCTTATTGCAGGCTCTGGCTATCTCATCAATGATATAATTGACCAAAAAAAAGATGCCCTACATCCATTGAAGTCAAAGAGGCCTATTGTATCCGGCGTTCTAAAAAAAAGGGAGTGTATAATTTTTGTCTTTTTATTTATTATTGCCTCTATTTCTTCTTCATTTTTTATAAATTATAATTTTTCCCTTTGCCTTGTTTCTTATCTCCTTCTTTCTTTGCTCTATTCTTTTTTTCTTAAAAATATTGTCATTATTGACATCCTTTCTCTTTCATTCGGGTTTGTAATAAGGGTTATTGCAGGTGCTTTTGCTATTGGTGTTTCTATCTCTTTATGGCTTCTTATCTGCACAATGCTTATAGCTTTATTCCTTATATTAAGCAAAAGGAGGCACGAGCTTGTCCTTTTAGAGAGCGATGCATCATTGCATCGCGAAATCCTCTCTGAGTATAGCCTTTCCTTTATTGATGAGATGATCTCAGCCATAACAGGTGCAGCTATTATTGCCTATTCTTTATATGCCTTTCAAGTAAGGGATAAATTTGGAGAATACTTTCCCTTAACCATACCCTTTGTTTTATATGGGGTATTTAGATATTTATATCTTGTCCACCAAAAAGGGAGGGGTGGAAGCCCTGAGATAGATATAACTCAGGATAAGCCTTTAATGGTCAATTTGTTCCTTTGGATAATCTCTGTTTTGTTAATTATTTATGGAAGAAGATATTTATAAGGAAAGAAGAAAGGTGATGGTTAAGGAGCAGATAGAGGGAAGGGGAATTAGGGATAAGAGGGTTTTATCTGCAATGCTAGATATTCCGAGGGATGTATTTGTTGAAGAAAGAGAAAGAGAGGATGCATATAAAGATTTTCCCCTTCCTATAGGCTATGGCCAAACAATCTCCCAGCCATACATTGTTGCTTTGATGACATCCCTTCTTGAATTAAAGGGGGACGAGGTTGTTCTTGAGATAGGAACAGGCTCTGGCTATCAGTCTGCAATATTAAGCTATTTGGCAGCTGAGGTTTGGACAATTGAAAGGATTTCTGAATTAGGAGAGAGGGCAAGAAAGAGATTGGAGAAACTTGGGATTAAAAATGTCCATCTTATAGTTGGCAATGGAACATTAGGGCTTCCAGAATATGCACCTTATGACAGGATAATCATAACCGCCGCATCTCCAGATGTCCCAAAGCCCCTTATAGACCAACTTAAGGATAACGGAATTATGGTTATCCCAATGGGAGAAAGGTATACCCAGAGGCTTGTTGTGATAACAAAGGAAAAGGGGATGATAAAGGAAAAAGATAGGGGAGGGTGTGTATTTGTCCCTCTGATTGGAAAATATGGATTTAAGGAATGATATGAAATTTGAGGATGCACTAAAAAGGCTGGAGGAGATTGTTCAAATCTTAGAAAAGCAAGAGATTGGTTTGGATGAATCCATAGCCCTTTTTGAGGAAGGAATTGCTTTAAAAAAGCTCTGTCAAGAAAAGCTTTTGAGTGCAGAGAGAAAGATAAAGATAATCAGTGAAACAGAAGGGGAAAGATTGGTTGGAAAAGAAGAGAGCCTTAATTGATGAGAGAATAGGTTCTATTATCTCTCTAAAACCCCCTTCTTTGCTTAAAGATGCAATTGAATATTCCCTATTCCCTGGTGGCAAGCGGATAAGACCCATTCTTTGCCTTCTTTCCTCTGAGGTTGTTTCTGGAGATTTTATAAAAGCATTGGATGTTTGTGTAGCCATTGAGCTTATTCATACATATTCCCTTATTCACGATGACATTATGGATTTAGATGAAGAAAGGAGGGGAAAGCCATCTGTCTATAAAAAATATGGGATTCCTTTAGCAATCCTTGCAGGAGATGGCTTGCTTACATTGGCGTTTGAAATTCTTTCTGACTATCCTTTAATTTCAAAGGAAATTGCAAAGGCAATTGGTATGGATGGAATGGTATTGGGGCAATCAGAAGATGTTTTAAAATCGCAAAACCAAGATAATATTAACCTTAATAAGACGGCAAAGCTATTTATGGCATCCTGTGTTTCGGGAGGAATGATTGGAAAGGGAAGCAAAGAACAAATTGAAGCTTTGAGGGAATTTGGATTAAACTTTGGTCTTTTGTTTCAATTAAAGGATGACAGGGTTGACAAGAGGATAATCTTAAAAGATTATGAAGAAAGGATGCCAGGGCTTTTGGATAAAGCAAAAATTTCCCTTTCTATATTTAAAAAGGATAATCCTTTGATAAAGCTTCTCTCTTATTTTAAAAATTAGCCCCAGAATCCAGAAATCTTTCTTTTGCAACCAGGACACATTCCATCCTTTATTAGATTTTTAAGAACGCTATAACCTGCTCTTTCAATAAGCATTTTTTTGCATCCTGGGCAATATGTATTGTTCCATTCTCCGTCTGGGATATTCCCAATATAGGGATGGTTTATCCCACAATCCTTTGCTATTTTATAGGCAGAAAATAGGGTTTCAAAGGGCGTGGGAGGAAGGTTTAAGAGCTTATATTGTGGATGAAACCTTGAAAAATGAAGGGGGATGTCAGGTGAAAGGCTATATACCCATTTACATATTGCCTTAATTTTTCCCATATCATCATTTAGGGTTGGAACAACAAGATTAACAATCTCAAACCAAACACCAGATTCTGCCACTATCTCACAGGCCTCCTTAACATAATCCAACTCAGCAGAGCAGATATCTTTGTAAAAATCCTCATCAAATCCCTTAAGGTCAATCTTTATGGCATCCACCTCTTTACAAAGCCGTTTCAATGGGGTTCTATCAAGATAGCCAGCGGTAATCACAATATTTTTAATTCCCTTTTCTTTTGCCAATACACTTGAATCGATCATATATTCATAGAATGCGGCAGGCTCACCATAGGTATAAGCAAGGGATTGGACACCTGAATCCTTATTCCTCCATTCACAGACAAGGCTTATAAGCTTTTCGGGAAGGAGGTCGTAATTCCTTGTCTCCTCTGGCTTTTTCTGTGAGATATCCCAATTCTGGCAATAATGACATCTCAAATTACACCCTGCGGTGGAAATGGAAAATGCCTTTGTTCCTGGAAGGAAGTGGAAAAATGGCTTTTTCTCAATGGGGTCTATATTTATAACACAGGGGTTTCCGTAAGATTTTGAATATAAAACACCATCCTTATTTACATTTGTCTTACAAGCACCCCTGTAATTCTTCTTTAATAAACAGCGATGTGGGCATTTTTTACACCTTATCTTTCCATTCTTTAGCTTTGTGTAATAATAGCCCTCCTTTGCCCATTTCCAAAGCTCAATATTTTTTTCCTTTGTGGGAACAGCCTCAAGCCCCTTTTCTTCTTCATCCTCGTCTTGCAGGGCTAAAATACCCCCAGTTATCCCACAGCTTGCAATTCCAATACCAGCTTTTTTAAGAAAATCCCTCCTTGTCATAATTGTAATTTTACCTTAAATTTTTAAGTTTTGCATTTTGATTTTTTAAATCACCCTTCTTTTTCCAAGTGTTTTTATGAATTCTTCAATTTTGCTTGTAATATCAAGGTCTGATGTATAGGAATATATAGCATTCTCACCCTCTCCCATCTTCTCGATAATGCCATTTTCTACAAAGAACTCAAATTCCTTTGCTATATCAGAGGGTGACTTTTTTATCCAGGTAGAAAACTTGCTTATTGTATCCATCGTATAGGGATTCTTTGAAAAGAATATTAAAATCTCAATCCTTATTAAAGCACTCTCAAATTCCCTAATTATCTCATCAATTGTGTTCATATGCCTCTTATCAATACCTCTTTAATAGATTTTTCAGCTATGGATTTAAAGGAAAGAAGCACCTCACCAGAATAGGGAAGAATCTTTTCAAAATCCCTATTCAATGTCTTCTTATTCCTATATTGCTGAAGGACATACCTCTTTGTCCAAGGGATATAGGAAGCAATCTCTCTTATCACCTCTTCATCAATCAGGGAGGGAACCCCTGTTGTCCTGATTTCATAATCTATATTTGAATTTTTTAAAATTTCCAATGATTCTTTAATTTTACTTATATCCACATCAATTCCGCAAGCATTATTGTAGGAAGAGAATGTAGATTTAATATCTAAGGCAATATAGTCAATTGCCTTATTTTCTATAAGACCTCTTAAGACATCTGGAAGATACCCATTTGTATCAAGCTTAACAAGAAGGGAATTACTTTTAAGCCTTTTACAAAAATCAAGAAGCCCATCCTGTATGGTTGGCTCACCACCTGTAATCACAACACCATCAATAAATCCCTTTCTTTCAATGATGGCCTTCAAAATATCATCTTCATTTAAAAATCCATTATTAGAGAGGACAAGGTCTTTATTTTGACAGAATGGACACCTCATATTACACCCAGAGGTAAATATTACAGATGATACCTTATCTGGATAATCTATCAAAGAGACACCCTGAAAGCCTGCTATTTTCATCATAAAAATTCAAAAAGGCTTCGCGATACTTCGTATGCAAAATGTAATTCAAAATGTAAAATTCTATGTAAAATTCTCTTTCCCTTTTAACTCCACCTGCCAAATTTTTTTATAGCTTTACCATAAACCAATATTTTGTTGCTATGTTGCTTGATAGGCACTATCTTTTCAAAAAGCAGATTAACAATATGTATTTTACTCAGCCAGAACTTAATCTCCCTATAATGAACTTCGCTGTCATTCCTCATTTCAATTTCTCCACAGGTTCTTTGGTTAATTTTGAATATTACCTTTTGATTTGGCATCTGAGTTATCCGCCTTGCTTTTGAGTTTTCAACTATGATGTTAGTCTTATAGTTAATTCCATAACGCTTTACAAAATGTATGTGTTTAGATAATCTTAAGGAAAACTTTATAAAATTAT
>JBFLYE010000011.1:1622-2475 GCA_040756715.1 bacterium | reverse complement strand
TAAGATTATCTAAACATATACATTTTGTAAAGCGTTATGGAATTAACTATAATTTTATCCTCTTGCAATGTCCATTTTTAAAGCAGACCTCCATATCCATACTACCCTCTCTCCCTGTAGTGAGCTGGATATGACTCCCAAAAGGATAATAAAAAGGGCAAAGGAAGTAGGGCTTGATATTATTGCCATAACCGATCATAATTCCGCAGAAAATGTGGAAGTTGCAAAGAAAATAGGAGAAAAAGGGGGAATCTTTGTTTTGGGAGGGATTGAAGCAACCACAAGGGAGGAGGTTCATATCTTAGGGCTATTTGAGGATTTGGAAAACCTTTTTTCCTTCCAAGAAAGGCTATATCAGGATATTCCAACCATACAAGACAAAGAATGGAAAGAACAGGTTGTGGTGGATGAAGATGACCTTGTCCTGGGGTTTAATAAAAGGCTTCTGGTTTCTGCCACAAGCCTCTCTGTAAATGATATGGTTTCCTTTATCCATTCATTGGGTGGAATAGCCATTGCCTCACATATTGAAAGGGCATTTGGCATAATTGCTCAGCTTGGATTTATCCCAGAGGGATTAGGGCTTGATGGAATTGAAGGAAGAGACGGAATAGCAAGCTCTGATGCCCATTTTCTAGAAGATATTGGATGTAAATATACAATCTTTTTTCTAGAAAAACCTAGCCTCTTTGAGATAAAATCTGCCTTACAAAATGGAAGATATTTCATTGCACATTCTTGATCTAGCAGAGAATTCAGTAAGGGCAGGAGCAAGGAATATAACCATTGAGATAGTAGAAGACACAAAGGATGATCTGCTTACCCTTACAATAATAGACGATGGAAAAGGGAT
>JBFLYE010000011.1:0-1612 GCA_040756715.1 bacterium | reverse complement strand
AGGCAGAGGGTTCTTTTTCTATAGAATCAACGCCTGGCAAAGGGACAAAGATTTTTGCCTCCTTTAAATTAGCTCACATTGACCGAAAGCCATTGGGCAATATCAAGGAGACAATAAAAACATTGATTATAGGAAATCCAGAGATAAGGCTTATTTACAAACACAAAATGGATGGGAAGATATTTTTTCTTGATACAAAGAGGATAAAGCATAAAAACATAAAAGAAACCATAGAACACATTGACAAGAAATTACAAGGATTGATACAATAATAGAAGAGCTAAACACATACAAAATAAATAAGGAGGTGGGATAATGTCAAAGATATTGATTGCCTATTCATCGTTTGGGGGAAATACAGAGCGTCTTGCAAAGGCTGTTAAGGAAGGCGTAGAAAGCTCTGGATGCACCCCTATTTTTAAGAGGGCATCTGAGGTTAGAGAGCTTGATTTTAAAGAGGCAGATGGGATAATTGCTGGTTCTCCTACATACTTTGGGAATATGACCGCGGAGCTAAAGGAGATGTTTGACCGGTTTGTTTCCTTAAGAAGACAAGGTGGAATGGAGGGGAAAATCGGTGCGGCATTTGCCACATCTGGTCATCCCAGTGGGGGAAAGGAGACAACAATGATGGCAATAATCCAGGCATTCTTAATCTATGGAATGATTGTGGTAGGCGACCCCATATCAGCAGGTGGGCATTACGGCGTTGCCTGTTCTGGAAGCCCTAGCCAAAAAGACCTGGATGATGCAAGAAAGCTTGGGATAAGGGTTGCTGAGCTTGCTAAAAAACTTTGTTAAAATAAAAGGCCTACAGGTCTACTATGAAAAAGAAGGTGAAGGAAAACCCATCTTAATCCTCCATGGCTGGGGAGGAAGGACAGAATCGGTAAAGCCCATATTTGACCTTCTAAAGAATAATTTTTGTGTTTATAGCCTTGACTTGCCTGGTTTTGGAAGGAGTGAAGTTCCAGAATTAGCCTGGCAAACATCTGATTACGGATTATTTATCAAGAAATTCCTTGAGAATTTTGGAATTAAAAAAATAAATATAATCGGTCATTCATTTGGTGGAAGGATTGGAATTTGGCTTTCTGCAAACTATCCAGAGTTAGTAAACAGGCTTGTCCTTGTTGACGCATCAGGGATTAAGCCAAAAAGGAAACCAGGCTATTATCTTAAGGTTTTACTAGCAAAAATAGCAAAATACCTTTTGCCTAAAGCATTAAAGGAAAAGGTCTATCAAAAAATAGGCTCAAAGGATTACAAAGAGGCAGGCAAAATGAGGGATACATTAGTAAAGATAGTTAACGAAGACATAAAACCCTTTCTTTCTAAAATTCTTGCCCCTACCTTAATCATCTGGGGAGAAAATGATTTTCAAACACCCATTTATCAGGGAAAAATAATGGAAAAAGAAATAAAAAATTCTAGCTTAAAAATTATAAAAAATGCAGGACACTTTTGCTATCTTGACAATTCTTTTGATTTCTCAAATGCAATCTTGGATTTTTTTAAATAAGCTCTTAATTCTCATTGCCATTTTTTTGTGGTTAAGAAGGTTTGTTTTTCAAACCAATACATTACTCCACATTTTCCAGCTTGAGGGATA
>JBFLYE010000010.1 GCA_040756715.1 bacterium | reverse complement strand
GAAATCTGTAAATAGCTATAGGGAAATGTTGCGAAAGCATCTTACAATTCATAATGGGAAGATATTAAAAAGTTTTGAATTTTTATATAAAGAGTTACACATAGCAGGTTATTATAGAGGACTTCTTTATAATGCAAATAGTCTTAAAGAAATATTAAAGTCAGCAAAGGAATTTATAGAGAAGATTGAATCTTAAAAAAATTTTTCTTGCAAATTTTTATAATGTATAATGAAATTAAAATGGAAGATTTAAAGGAAAATTATAAAAATATAAGGGGGGGCAGAACCTAGCTACCCTAAAAGGTTTTTATATAAAATTTACAGAAGCAACGGTAAATCAGGCCATTGTTTTTTAAGGAGGTAATGTGAAACGAAAAAAGGTGTTTTTGGTGGTAAGTGGGATTTTGATAGGGGTGACGAGCTTAGGGAGCGAAAGTTTAGCTCAAAACAAAGAGTGTCCTAATTGTCCCAAGCATCAGATAGCTCAAAGGAGCTTGCCTCCTGATGAACCAGGGAGGTCAATCCTTGCCTCTTCTGCTCCTGGGTATTGCCCATCTATTGGTGGAAGCCATAAATATGAGTATATCCAGAGTGTTTCTTATTCTCAACAAGGAAAAACCTTAGCAATTAAAGCGAATATCTATATTGCCAATCCCACTGGATGTGTATATGGTAAGCCCTGCCCCGAATATGATAATAGCCCTGAATATGTTAATGCCTGGATAGATTGGGATAAAGATATGGTCTTTGAGAGCAATGAGAGGGTTTTGGATGCTGCTTTAACCGGGTATAAGAATATAAACTACAAAGGTATTATGAGCACAAGCAACATTGTAACCATACCTAAAGATGCTAAAACCCCTACCTGGATGAGGATAAACCTTGGTTGGGGCTATGATCCAAATGACCCTTGTAAATATTCTTGGACTTGGGGGGATGTTAAGGATAAAGAGGTAAAGCTAGTAGACCTAAATGTTACAAAGCTTGAAGCATTAGAGGATTTTGATATAAAAAATATTAAAGACCCGATCTGGACAAATAAAACCCCTTCAGAATACAAGCCCATAGCTGATGGGATAAAATCAGGTTCATTTAAAATCAAAGCAATCATTGATGCCTCTCCAGAAAAGCCATCCTGGAAGCCAAAATGCAAATATAAATGGTCACTTGCCGGAATAAGTGGCAAGGGAGAATTTAGCGGATGGAAAGGAGAGTTTGAGGTTAATTTGCCCAAAACAATAGGAAAATATACCCTAAAGCTATCCTTTGAACTTTATGATCAAGGAGGATATAAGGTAAAGAGCCAATCAATGAGCCATATCTTATATGCTACCTTAGAAGACTCAATATTATTAAATCCAAAAGAGGCTTGGTTGGAAAAGGCTACGGAGTGGGCAAAGGATACCGTAGAATCATTGGAAATATCTTATAAATTGCTTAATAGTATATATTTAACTGGATGGGAATATGCTCCATGGGGCCATTGGGGATGGGAGTATACCTTGAACAATCACAGAGGCGATTGTAGAGATTATGCCTGGCTTTGGAAGAACATGAACAAAATAATTGGAATTTCTAAAAATTCTATTACAATAGATGGTGTTTATACAATAAAAGATCCAACAGGAACAGTACTTAGTTCAGGACCTGAAAAATTTATTACTGAAAACTTAAAATCTTTAGATGCTCAACAAAAAGAATGGGATTTCAATTTTCATCAAATAGGCACCAACAAAGGAGTCTATGATCCTGTGTTTAATATTTATAAGTTAAGCAAAGAAGACTATGAGAAAGAATTAATTAAGGCATTTAGTTCAACGGTTAATGTAAAAGGCAAATGGGTGAATATTAAAACAGAAGGTAGCCCTCTGGAAACTTTGATTAATAAAAAACAAATCAGTTCTACTTTTTCTATAGGCACAGAGACATTTACATATATACTAACCCTTAATGATAAAACAACTGAGTTTTTTGATCCAATGGTTAACCTCAACATTTCTCCAGCAGACGATGTTATTGTCCTTACCACTGATAAATTTTTATATTCTCTCGATGAACCAATTCATATAACCGCCACATATATTCGCAATGGAGATGCTATTCGAAATATATCCTTTTCAGGTGAGGTTCGACGTCCTGATGCAGCTTTTGATATCCAATTATATGACGACGGCACTCACGGTGATACTCAAGCAAATGACGGGATTTATTCCAATATATTTACAACCACTTCTGTAGAAGGAGGTTATGGAATTAGTGTTTATGCATCTGGAACCATAAATGGTGTGCCTTTCAAGAAAGAAACACAACTGCCAAATAGCATATTAGTGAAAAAAATAATGGCAATTTTTACTGAAGAATATTCAGATATGGGAAAAGATATAAATGGCAATGGATTATATGATTTGTTGCAAACTACATTTGGAATAAATGTATATAGTGAAGGATATTATACTATTATAGGCATTTTAAAAAATAAGAGTGATTTTGGGATAAGGGTAATCAATACTACTTATTTACATCCTGGACAGCAAACGATAACCCTCACTTTTAATGGATCAAAGATTTATAAAACTGGAGGAGATGGACCGTATACCCTAACTCTTGATTTATATGACGAAAATCTTAAAGTGATTGATACAACGGAGTTTAATACCTCCCCCTACAAATACACTGACTTTGAGCCCTCTAAAAAAAAATTTACCGCTAGCTATTCTGATTATGGCGTTGATACTGATAGTAATGGCTTGTTTAATTATCTTACCATTGAGGTAGGACTTGAGGTTGATCAGGAGGGAACATACTCTATTGAAGGGCTACTTTGTGATAAACAAGGAGAGGATATAGAGATTGTAGATAATACCCTCTATTTAGATAAAGGAAGTCATATCGTGCCTTTAAGCTTCTATGGATTGAATATTTATGAAAGAGGAATAGATGGTCCTTATTATTTAAAAAACCTTAAGCTCTTTGAGGTGGATGAAAATGGAAGCAATCTTGGTTATCCCTTTGATTTTATAGAAAATGCCTATGAAACAAAGCCGTATAAATTCACCGACTTTGAAAAGCCCATTATCCCTCTAGTCGCATTAACTGGTGAATATTCAGATTACAAAACATATGAAAATGGGTATAATCTGACAATTGAGGTAGGGGTAAAATTAAAGGATGAAGGTCATTGTTTTCTTAAGGCAAGATTGCTTGATAAAGATGAGGAAGAAATCCTTTGGGCAGAGAATATGGTTTGGAAAGAAGCAGGTGTTCAAACAATTACCCTTTGCTTTGACGGAGAGGCCATTTATAACCATAAAGTAGATGGGCCATATCTCTTAAGTGATGTTTATCTCTATCATACCGGTGATGTAGAGCAGGCAGATTATGTTACTTATGCTTACACCACAAAGCCATACAAATATGTTGAATTTGGAAAGAACCAACCTCCGATTGTAGAGGCAGGGGCTTCTCAGAAGGTTGAGGTATTTGATGTGGTATCATTCAAGGGTAGCTTTACCGACCCTGACTCTTTTCTCCATACCATTGAATGGGATTTTGGAGATGGAACAACCATAACCGGAACCCTTGTCCCTACCCATATTTACTCTCTGGTAGGCAGTTATACGGTTATCCTTAAAGTTACCGATGAGGGGGAAAAGATAGGGACAGACAGCTTAAATGTAGATGTAACTCAAAGATATGGACTCTTTTCTTCTAAAGGAGGAATCAAGTGGTCGGGAAGCAAAACAAACATAAATGGCAAGGTTCATTCAAATGATGAGATTAAAATTAGTGGTTCGGATAATGTAGTAAGTGGAACAATTTATTATGTAACTGATTTTAGGGTTGATGGTAGCAAGAATTCTTATCAGTCTCTTGAGAAAGTCTTGCCAAGGCCTATGCCAGTTTATTATAATATTGAAGATTATAAACCAGGGGGAGTTAAGGCAATATCGGCGGGAGATAAATATCATTTCATTGAGGGCGATTTCCATTTTTCTTCTTCAAATAGAACATTAGAGGGGCTTTATTATGTTACGGGCAGGGTTAAGATAAGTGGAAGCAATATCCTTGGAACATTTACTATTGTTTGTGAAAAAGAGATAGATATTAATGGTTCAAGCCTTGATTTCAGAAGTTATTCTGATGATTTGCTATTCTTTTCTCAAGGAGAATTTAAGCTTTCGGGAAGCAAGAATCTCTTTTATGGCATTATCTATATTCCAAAAGGAGAAATTGACCTAGCAGGTTCTTTTAATACCATCCAAGGAAGCCTCTTTGGAAGTGGAATAAAGCTTTCTGGTTCAAAGATGGATATATTAGCAGAAACAAAAGATTTTGGTATAAAAGAAGATACAAAGCCAATAATCCCAGAAAAGACCGAGCTTTTGTCATCCTTCCCAAATCCAGCCAAGGATGGCGTTTGGATTCCCTTCAATCTAGCAAAGGATGCCAATGTAGAAGTCAATATCTTTAATATCCTAGGACAAAAAATAAGGACAATAAAGGTAGGCCAAAGAAAGGGAGGACAATATACCCAGGCAAAGGAAGGTAGTGCGATATTCTGGGACCTAAAAAATAATGCTTCCCAAAAGGTCTCAAAAGGATTATACTTTTATAAAATGAAGGCAGATGATTTCTCTGCTATAAAATCAATGGTGGTAAAATGAGATGAACGAAGTATTAAGGTATTTAAGCAACGCAAAAGGGATATTAAGAAAAGCTCCCATTGAGGACAATGATTATAGTGATGTTAAGTATGTCCAGGAGGCTTGTGGTACAGCATATCTTGCCGTTCTAAAGGCAATAGATGGCTATTTGCTAAACAAAGGGCTTTTAAAAAAGGAGCTTCCCAAGTCATATGAGGCTTATTCAAGTGCATTGAGAAAACATTTAGACATCCACAATGGAAAGCTCTTTAGGCAATTTGACCATCTCTACCATGAACTCCATATTGCTGGCTATTACAGAGGAGACCTTTATAATGTAAATATGGTTAAAGAAGCCTTAAAATCCGCAAAGGCTTTTATTGAAAAGATTGGATAAAATGAACGAGGCATTAAGGTATTTAAATAATGCAAAGGAAATCTTAAAAAATGCTCCTGTTGAGGACAATTACTATACCGATGTCAAATATGTCCAGGAGGCTTGTGGTACAGCATATCTTGCTATTTTAAAGGCAATAAATGAATATTTACTAAATAAAGGCTTAAGCAAGAAAGAGCTTCCCAAGTCATATGAGTCTTACACAAAGGCATTGAGAAAACATCTATCCATGCATAATGGAAAGCTCTTTAAACAGTTTGATTATTTGTATGATGAACTCCATCTAGCAGGCTATTATAGAGGAGACCTTCATAATGTAAATATGGTTAAAGAAGCCTTAAAATCCGCAAAGGCTTTTATTGAAAAGATTGGATGAAATGAAGAAAATTCTATTATTTTTGGTAATGTTTCTCCCTTGTGTTATCTTGGCATCTGGAGAGAATACAGGGGAGTTTATGAATATTCCCCAAGGGGCAAGGCAAGTTGGGATGGGTTCTGCATTTGTTGGGATAGCAGACGATGTCTCTTGTCTTTATTGGAATCCAGCGGGCATTTCTTCCCTTGAAAAAAAGGAAATATTGGGTGCTTACACAGAGTGGTTTGCCGATATTGGTATGGGCTTTTTTGGTTATGCTCAACCCCTTTCAAAAAATAATGGCTTTGGTATTTCTCTTATTGCTATGAACACAAAGGGTGGAGAGGAGGCAAATGATTCCACAAAGACAGGAGGGGAGCTTTCTGTTGAATGCAGGTCTCTATCCTTTTCCTATGCTCAAAGGCTTTCTCAAATAGCTTTTGGAGGAAGCATAAAATCGGTTCATCAGGATTATGCAGGTTATCGGGGAAGCAAGCTTTGTTTAGACATTGGCTCTTTGGTATTTCTAAATCCAACAATATCTTTAGGATTTTCTCTGAATAACCTTGGGAGTGCTCTGGAAATAGACAATGTCAAAAATAGCCTTCCGTTTAATATCAAGACAGGCTTGGGATACAAAATGGCAGAGAATGTCCTTTTTGGCTTTGATTTTGAAAAACCAAATGATTCTTCTTTAATATTTAAGCTTGGCACAGAATATAAGCTCCTTCCAAACATTGATGTAAGGGGAGGCTATAATTCCCTTTCTGGCTATTCTATTGGATTTGGGATAAGGTCAAGGGGAAGAGGGGTAATGAAAAATGTGCTTGCCCAGATTGACTATGCCTACCTTTATAACCCCGATTTAAACCACTCCCACCGGGTCTCCCTTCTTATAAGGTTTTAGTTGAAAGAGATAAAAATCCCAAAAGAAATGCAGGAGGTCTGTGATGACCTGCGACAAAAAGGAAAAATTGGCTTTGTTCCAACAATGGGTGCTTTGCATAAGGGACACCTCTCCTTAATAGAAAAAGCAAAAAAAGAGAATGATTTTTTGGTTTTGTCCATATTTGTCAATCCCTTGCAATTTGGACCGCAGGAAGACTACAAAAGATACCCAAGGCCATATCAAAAAGATTTTAAATTAGCAGGAGATTTGGGTGTTGATTATCTCTTTCATCCTAGGTTAAAAGACCTATATCCAAAAAAGCAGGAGACATTTGTAAGGATGCCAAATTTTGAAGGTTTGCTATGCGGAAGAAATAGACCAACACACTTTCAAGGTGTCCTCACGGTTGTAGCAAAGCTTTTTAATATTGTAAAGCCCCATAGGGCATATTTTGGAGAAAAGGATTTTCAGCAGGCAATAATTATCAAAAAGATGGTAGCCGAACTTAATTTTGATATAGAAATAAAAACCCTTCCCATAATAAGGGAAAAGGATGGGCTTGCCTTGAGCTCA
>JBFLYE010000009.1 GCA_040756715.1 bacterium | reverse complement strand
ATATAATCTATTTGTTGCATCTGTTTGAGTTACCCTCCTTTTAGAGAGATTTAAAGGGTTATAATACTCATTCAGGTGCAACATTTTCAAGAGATTATATTTGCACCATATTCCGTGAAGAGCCAGATTAATGGAGAAATAAAAGCAGAAGGAAACCCTATAGGAATGGCAGAAGATGAGGCAATCTCTTTAACCTTTATTGATCCAGGAAGACCATCAGAAATGATAACCAAGAATATTACCTCAGGGGGATACTATGCCTTTGGCCTTCTTCTCTCAAGAATCCCAGGAGAAGCCATTGAGATAACCAGCAATAGATTTAGTGAAAGCTATAAAACAAAGCCTCTTTACAATTCTAATGGCCTCTTAGAGGATGATATAATGGGAGAAGCCCTTTATTTCTCATCATTAAACTGGCTCTATCAAACAGAGAAACAAGAAAGAATAGCCTCATCTATTCTTAATGTCATAACCCAAAGAAGCGCAGAGATAACCTCAGAGATTGCCACAGAAAGAGACTGGCTTTGGGGTATGCCAAGAAAGCTAAATCTAATGGGAATAAGTGTAGATGTGGGAAGGGATACCTCAATTGTTAATCCAATCGATAATGACCAAACCAAGATAAAGAAATTCATAACCTTAACCCTATACAATGGCTCAGTCAATGAACACTTAGACTTAGACATCCCCTTAGGAACACCTACGGCTGTCTCTGCTGTTAAAGCTATCCAAATCTCGGCTCAACAAGGTATCCCCATCCACCATATAGACTCAACCAATATTGACTCCATCCTACCCATCCTTCAAGTAGCCTCTGATGTAAAGACAGACATTAAGAACTCAGTCAATGCAGGTTATGAGGTGATCGTTCCAGAAAGAGAGATCACCTATTATGGATGGCAGGGAACAGGCTACATCATCCAAGATCCAACAACAGGGGCAGGGGCTTGTTTGATCTCAGGAGGGGCGGCAGGGGCAATGGTGCTAGCTGCTGTGGGAATAATAGCCCTTGCATTAGCTGATTTTGTAGAAACAAATGCATTGATAGTAGAGGGAGATACAAGTTTTTGGGTATTTAAAGTAGCTCCTTTCTACATCCCAGAGATGGGAGAATTTATTATTGCAGGAGCTACTTTTATTTGGGGTTATCTTCCAATTTGTAAAAAAATATCTACCGCAGAAGGGTTTTTAAATGAGGCTAAAGATACCAAATATAAAATTCTCTATTTTATAGGGCATGGATGGGGAGGTGGATTATGCTTGTATAAAGGAGAAGAAAGTGTTACCACAGGACAGATTTCTGGGATTGACACTTCACATTTTACCTATGTTCATTTGGATGCATGCCATAGTATAGGTGTTGCAAACGCTTTTGCTTCCCAAGCTAAATTAGGATATAATTCATTCTATGCTGGCCCAGTAGATTTTTATTACTTTGATGTCCCATATTTGCTTTGCCTTTGTGGGGGAGCTTCTATAAAATCTGCAAAGGATTATGCAATGTGGAATTATTCACGACCATATGTCCTCTTACTAAGAAAAATTGCTTTAATCCTATTTGGATTAACACCAGATGAATTTAAACCAGAGATTTCTGGAAACAAAGATTTAATCTTGAAAAAATAGAATGAAAAAGTTTATAATGGCTATTAAAGCACATTGGGGATTAGTTGCATTGATTTTATTTCTTACAATTATATGTATATGCATAGTAATCTTTACATCCCCTTTCCCTCCTCCTCTTGCTCCTCTTGTATATTATGGAAAATTATCAGGCCAAACTTCAGATTTTAATGAGGAGGCATTAAAAGAAATGAGAGTGGCAATTTATAGATATTATCAGGAAAATAGAAAATGGCCCTCTGCATTAGATGAAATTTCTAAATACTTTGACTCTCACAAAATTCCACATACTTCATTTTTGAAAGAAATATATCTATTTGAGATAAAATTTGATACAGAAAGAGATGGTAAGAGAGTAGAGAAAGAATTAAATAAAAAGATAATTTCAGATAAAATAAGAAAGGTTTTTAAAGAAAAAGGTTGCTTTTTAAAAGAACCAGGGATTATCAAGAAAGTAGATATAGGAAGATGGGAAATAGAAGGCAAGGACAAAATTTATATTGTAAGAATAGAAAGGTGGAGATTAAGCATATATGAAGAAACTAATCATCCTATTTCCAAAGAAGTTGTTATTGAAAAATTTGGTCATGGCCATAAGATGTATAAATCAACCAAAACTCTTATCGTCCATACAAAATCCAACCAAAGAATTCATCCATCCCAAATCACCGATGAAGGTGGCTGGATTTATAGCCCTGATTCTGGGGATATTAGAATCAATTGCTCTCATAAGGATAGCAAGGGGGTTTATTATTATGAATGGTAAAGGAGGACTAAAATGAATAAGATTAAATGGCTGATATTATTGGTAGGATTGGGTATAACCCAGGGGATGGCTCAACAAGAGGCCATCACTAAAGGTGTGGAGTGGCTAAAAGGCACTCAAAATACATCTGGCAGTTGGGGCGATGAGGAGATGATTGCCTCTGCTGTGATTGATACCACTGCTGTATTGGATACCTTTTATTACCTCAATGAGACTGATGCAAGTTACACTAAAGGTATTGAATGGCTGGGAACACAAAGTGTATTCTCTTGCTCCCTCCTTGCAAGAATAATAAAGACATTGGCTGAATCAGGAACAGATACATCAAATCTTGTTGATCTCCTACTTACCTATCAAAGAGAAGATGGTGGATTTGGTGGATATGGAATAGGGAATTTAGACACCTTCCTTGCTCTCTCTGCCCTCAAATCAGCCAACTACCCTAACACCACAGTGATTGAATCTGCCCTCTGGTATCTTATATCAAATCAGAATGATGATGGAGGGTTTGGATTTGATGAAAGCAATGTTTATCTTACCTCCCTTGCCATTCTTAGTTTAAACCAATACAAAGACCAATTTTATCTTACTCCAAATATTGAAAAGGCAAAGAATTGGCTTATCTTACAAACCCCAGAGACCCTCTGGGAGAAAGCCATTGCCTATTCGGCAAGTGCGGAATGCAGAATGCGGAATTATTAAACTATATTTTAGCCAATCAATGGGAGAATGGAAGCTGGGATAATGACCCATTTACTACCGCTTTATGCTTAAGGGCAATCAAAGATAGCCTCATACCACCACCTATTATAGACCTGAAAGCCTGTTATATCTCCTACTCTCCCGGAACACCTTCTGCTTCTGATACCATACTTCTCAGTGCCACTGTATTAAATTCAGGAAATACCACCATCACTGGTATAGAATCCCAGTTTTATATAGCCACATCTACCTTAGGGCCAATACTCTTTATTCCAAGATTAGAACCACAAAGATATGCTACAGTCAGCCTCAGCCTATCATCTGCTGCCGGGACATACACTATTCTTGCCGTCTTTGATCCAAGAAATCTTATTGAAGAAGAGAACGAAGAGAATAATACAGCTACTGCTACCTTAATTGTTTCTGAAACAGTTGTTGGTCCACCTGATCTTCTATTTACAAACATCTCAGTATCCAATCCTACAC
>JBFLYE010000008.1 GCA_040756715.1 bacterium | reverse complement strand
CATAGCCGTTGTTTAGCTGTCTTATATACCTAGGCACAAAGGGGCAAAGGCACAAAGAAAGCAAGTAATAAATAAACTCTCTCGCCTTTGTGCCTCTGTGCCTTTGTGCCTATTTCCCAATTTTATTTTCACCGAGCTAAACACATACCAAAAAGGGATAGGAAGCTATGTAGTATATAATGAAAATTTCTCCCTTGAAAAATCAAGGATAGAGACAAGGCTTCCGTGAAGTTGGGTTTTTCTTAGCATTAGCTAAAACATACACTCTATTTTGACCTTGCCCCTTTTATTAAAGAAAGAAGTTTAAGTGTTTCAGAATCAGATGGAAAAAGGGAAAGGATATTATTTGCCTCTTTTAAGGCATTCTCATAATCCCTTTTTTGTATATAAATTGCCACTAGGTTTCTTCTCATTAAAAGATCACCTGGATTTACCCTTATTGTTTCCTTGCATTCCTTTATAAAACCCTCTATATCTCCCCCTTCATAATAAAACTGGGCTAAAGCTCTATGGATGTTATAGGAATCTGGGTTTAAGATTAAAATTTCTTTAAAATCAGCAATTGCATCATCCTTTTTTTCCAATGCAAAATGAAGGTTTTTTAGTGTTTCAATCCATCCTTCCTGCCAAGGTTGAACCTTTAATGCCTCTTTAAAACAAATAGTTGCCTCTTTAAACCTCCCTTTGCTGATAAGGTAATTCCCAAGGTTTATTTGGGCATCAATAAAGCAGGGATTAAGCCTTAATGCATTTTTGTAAGCTTTTATAACCTCATCGCTTCTGTTAATCCCTGAAGCAGATTCCTCCCTCTGATAGGTAACCCCAAGGATATTGTAAAAATTTGATTCATCAGGAATATTCTTATTTGCCTCTTTTAAAACACGGATAGCATTTTTGTAATCCTTATTATCAATATAAAATCCAGACAACGCACCATAATAAACCCTTTCATAGGGATTAAGCTTAATTGAGGTTTCTAAATTTTTTTGATAATATGCCCTATCTGCAAGATAAAGTTTCCATGAGAAGAAAAGGGTAGGAATAACAATAGATAGGGAGATGATTGTAAATAAAGCTTTCCTTGAGATAGAAGATATAGAAATAGAGTATCCTTTTTTTGCCATTTTATCCATTATCCCAAGAAAGATAAAGAAATATGGGGTAATTACAATCTCGGCAAAGCTAAATTGGTTTTGGATTAAATATGCTAAGGATGCACAAAAAAGCCCGAGATAAACCATTCTTTCCTTTCCCTTAAATTTCCATGCAGAATAGAATAAGAAGCCTATTAAAAAAATGTAGCAAATAAGCCCAAATAAGCCTCTTGTTATAGCAACATCCAATACTTCATTGTGAACCCTGTCCACACCGGTTGTTTGTCCCGTATTTACCATATACTTAAGTGGGGCATACCTTGGCCAGATAAATTGTAGTGTCTCAGGACCTATTCCAAATAATGGATAATCCTTTATAAGGTTTAAACCTCCTTTCCACATCAAAAGACGAAGTCCACCTGAGCCACCAACCGGAGCAGCGGCAAACCTTGCTTCAAGGGGTGCATCTTCCTTTGGTTTAGATAGAATTTCACTTGTAAATCTTTCTAGAATGGCTGTTTTTGGAGAAAGGTTTGACAAAAGAAAAAGGGCAAAAAGGGCAAAAAGGGGATAAATTATTCTTTTATTAAAAGCAATCTTTCCTCCTGCAAAAAAAAGCAATATCCCCATACTTCCAAAAAAGGCAACGATACCAGCTCTAGTCCTTGTAAAGAGAAGGCCTGTAAAGATAAGAAAAAATGCAAAAAGATATAGCCATTTTCTCTTATCTTTAGCAAAGATAAAGAGGGAAAATGAAAGGGAAGAAAGCATAGCCAAAAATGCAGCCAGAAAAACCGGATTTCCAAAGCAGGCACTAACCCTATTTGCAAACTCAGCCCAGCCGATTGGGTCCTTTCCATAGGCTTGAAGCAATCCATAAAAAGCAGAGCCACAGCCGGAAAGAATAGCAACATTTATTAACCAATAAATGGATTTTTCCCTTACTAAATTTAAAATAAATAAATATAAAACAAAATAGACAATATTTGTCATCAGTCCTTGATACCTCATATAACACCCCAAAAAGCTTATTGGCTTGTGAACTGAGAAGATACAAGAAAAATCAAATGATAAAAGAGAGGCAAGGAGGATAAAGCC
>JBFLYE010000007.1 GCA_040756715.1 bacterium | reverse complement strand
GTCGGCGATTTTCCATTCTTTTTCCTTTTGTAATAGAATGAGATTGCCTGATGGAGGGAATTTCCATAGATAACTGAGGGGTGTTTTTGGATAAAGCCTTTTAAAATATGGACATACCTGTATTTCAAAGGGCAGGTGATATAGTCATCAATTTGGTAGTGGCTTAGGGTAATCAATCCTTTCTCCTCTATTTCCTTTGTTTCAATCTGCACATCCCTTATCATTTCAATCTTATCCATCGGGGATGATGCCTTTGGTTTCTCCTTGGGAATATCCAATGCCTCATAAACAAATTGCGATGTCTTCCAAGGCCTCTTTGTCCCATAATCCCTGGCTGAGGTAAGATAGAGCTCCTCCTTTGCCCTTGTCATTGCTACATAGAATAGCCTGCGCTCCTCCTCCTGATGAAAGTCTCCTGAGGGCAATATGTCCTTGATCAGGGGTTCTGGAATCTCAAGGATATCTGGCCGATTATCCGAAGGAAAATGCCTTTGCACCAGCCTTGGGATGAAGACATACTTAAACTCAAGCCCCTTTGCCTTATGCACAGTAAGAATCTTAACCAATTCCTCCTCTGGCTCTGGCTCTATTGCCCCTGGGTCATCGCCAGATTCTATCAAAAGGTCAAGATAAGCGACAAGCTCGGGGATTCTATTATACCTTAACAATGGCTGGATATTCTTTATTATCTCAAAGAACCTGCCGATATTTAAAAGCTTTCTCTCATTCTCTCTGGAAAGGTTGCTGGTAAGCTCTGGAATATAGGAGGAAGAAAGGAATTGATAAAGAATCTCACCTGGTGAAAGTTTTGCGGAAAGCTCAATAAACCTGGTTATCTCATTTTTTATCCTCTCTATAATCTCCAATGTTTCAGGTAAAACCTCAACCCCTCCTGACCCCTGACCCTTGACCCTTGACCCTTGATTAAACACCCACCACAAAGACCTTTTTTTATTTGAGCTTTCTGCCATAAGCCTGCTCAAATCATATTGATTCATTTGGTAAATCTCAGATTGGCCAAGGTAGTAAAGGCTTAATGTATCATCGGGATTGTTTATTAGCCTTAAAAATGCAAGCAATGTCTTTACCTCTGGCTGGAAATAAAGGCCGGTATCGCCACTGAAATATGATGGTATGCCAAGAAGGTTTAATGTCCTTTTATAGATTTCTGCGTCAGCATTTGCCCTGACTAGAATAGCAAAAGAGGATGGGTTTTCTCCCTGCTCTATCTTTTCCTTTATGATCTTTCCTATAGCGTCTGCCTCTGATGTTCCATCCTCATAGTGGATAAATATTGGAGGCTTTCCCTCTTGGGTTCTTCCTTCTAAATGCTTGTCTATCCCCTCTTTATACTCAAGCCGGTCGGGATTGTTATATTGGATAAGCCGATAGGAGGCGTCCAGAATGGGTTGACAAGAGCGATAATTCTTTTTTAGGACAATAATCTTATGGGAAGGAAATGAGCTTTGAAAATTTAATATATTTGAGATGGCTGCGCCCCGGAACTTATAGATGGATTGGTCATCGTCGGCCACGACTGTAATGTTTTCTCCTGCAAGCATTTTAAGCATTTGAAATTGGGAAAAATTTGTATCCTGAAATTCATCCACCAAAATATGGCTATACCTTTCTTTGTATGATTTTAAAACCGAGGGGTTTTCACGAAAAAGCTTTAAGACCAGAACAATCTGGTCTCCAAAGTCAACCAAGCCATTCTTTCTCATCAGCTCTTCATATTTCTTATAGGATAAACAAAGCTCAACCTGCTTTTCCTTGTAATCCTTTTCTTCCTCTGTTTCACTGGGCAATGCTTCTACATACTCAATATATTCCTCTGGTTTTATGTCCTCATCCTTGCACCTTGCAATAAGCTTTACAAATGCTTGTAGGTATCTGGTTGGGTTTGTTAAAGGTCTATATCTTTTTAAGGGAAATTCAAATAAATTTTCCCTTAAGAATATAACCTGCTCTGCATTGGTTAGAACCTTAAAATCGGGTGGAAGACCAAGCTCTAATGCATTATCACGCAAGATTCTGTCCCCCAAGGAATGGAAGGTTGAGATGGTATAATTGGTAAATCCATAGGGTATAAGCAGATCAACCCTGTTTTCCATCTCATAGGCTGCCTTATCAGAAAAGGTTGTGGCAAGGATTTCTTGGGGAAGGATTTTTTCTTCCACAATCAGCCAAGCTATTCTTTTTGTAATCACAGATGTCTTCCCTGTTCCCGCTCCGGCAATGATAAGCAGCGGTGAGCCTTTATGACAAACAGCCTCTTTTTGCTCCTCGTTTAATCCATCCAAAAGCATAATCTAAGATTACCAGAAAATCAAAGATACATCAAGAAAAAATTTACTTTTTTATGGGTAAAGAAGCTCCTAATTTTTTCGCTTGACAAAAATATCTTTTATAATTTATTATTAAACTATCTTAAATTTCGGAGGATATTGAAATGAAGGTAAGAAGTTTTAGAAAAAATCAAGGGTTTACCCTTATTGAATTGATGATAGTAATAGTAGTTGTGGGGATTCTCCTCGCTATTCTTCTTGGACGACTAACTTTGATAATGGACAGGGCTCGTGAGAAGACAACCCATAAGAATTTAAAGAACATTAAGCTTGCTATAGATGCTGCCTGCGAACAACCTGATGGTGGATACGATTATCCAACAAACGCTCCTGACTTTAAAGCGAAGTTGGAAGAAAGGTTTGGGGAGGGAAATATTCCAAGGGCTGTATTGCGGATGGGTGTTGACGCTCCTCCCTCCAATGAGTGCTTTGTAGCAAATGCTGTAACAGAGATTCCAGTTAACCCCCCCGGAGGAGGCTGGGTGCTTATAATAGCTGGTGAGGAGAGGGGTAGGGTTTGTATAAATAGCAACGAGTTAGATACCGGTGGAAATCCATATAGTTCCTACATCTGTGAGTAAAATATTCTTCCCTTCCTTGTATTTTTCTTCTTAAAATCGGATTGCCAAAAAGGGTTCTTAATAACCCTTTGTATAAAATGAAGGCATTTATTAAGACTTATGGCTGCCAGATGAATAAGTATACATCCCTTGTCTATAGCAAGGAATTGTCTCAGCTTGGCTATGAGATGACAGAAAATGAAGAGAGGGCAGATGTTATTCTTCTTAATACCTGTAGCGTGAGAAAGCATGCTGAGGATAGGGCCTGTGGAAGGCTTAATACCCTTTTATCCCTAAAGAGAAAAAATCCAAATTTAAAGATTGGCATTGTTGGGTGTATGGCAGAAAGGCTTGGCAATAGGCTTTTTGAGAGGTTTCCCCAGCTTGATTTTATCATTTCCCCAAATGATATAGAGAAGATAAGGAATGTAATAGGAAAAGAAAAACCTTGTGAGGTTCAAGAAAATTTTCCCTGCCAAAAAGGGATTAAGGCATTTGTCCCGGTTTCCTTTGGCTGTTCCAATTATTGCTCATATTGCATTGTTCCATATACCACAGGATGCCTTAAAAGCAGAAAAAGGGACGAAATCATTAGAGAATGCGAATTTTTATTGAAGAATGGCATAAAGGAGATAACCCTGCTTGGTCAGGATATAACATCCTATGGAAGGGATTTAAATAATGGAAATTTAGCAGATATTTTAAGCTCGGTTTCAAGCCTGGGGGTTTTAAGAATAAGGTTTATCACCTCCCATCCAAAGGGGATAGATGATGAGATAATTGGGCTTATTGCTAGCAAGAAAAACATTTGTCCACACCTTCATCTTCCCTTACAATCTGGCTCTAATAAAATTCTTTCCCTGATGAACAGGGGTTACACAATTGAATATTACATTACACTTGTAGAGAAAATAAGAAAAAGCCTTCCAGAGCCTTCCATTACCACAGACATCATTGTTGGATTTCCAGGAGAAACTAAAGAGGATTACGAAAAGACAGAAAAGGCTCTGGAATTTATAAAATTTGATGCAGGATTTTTGTTTAAGTATTCACCAAGGGAAGGAACAGCTGCTTATAAATTAAAAGAGGAATTAAGCGAAGAAGAAAAAACAGAGAGGCTAAACCATCTTATTAAAATGCAAAATGAAATATCTTACAAGAAAAACAAATGCCTTATAGGAAGAGAATGCAATGTCCTGGTTGAGGGAGAAAACCTTAAAGATAAAAAATCCTTGCTAGGAAGGACAGATACAGATAAAATGGTTGTATTTAATGGAGAGCGTTCTCTAATAGGAAAGATTATAAAAGTAAAGATTGAGGATGCTTCAACCTATACACTAAAAGGAAGATGCAAAACAAACTAGCATTTATTAGAATAGCCCTTATCCCCTTATTTATCTTTACCGTCACTTATCAAAAAATTCCCCTTTTTCGCAACAAGCCAATTTTTCCTATCCTTGTCTTTCTTATATTCTTAAGCCTTGAAATTGCAGATAGATTTCTTGATGAAGAGGGGGGTTTATCAGATGTTATAAACCCTATTTGTTCCAAGATTTTTGTCATTATTGCCTTTTTTCTCCTTTTTTCAAAAATGGGCTTTCCAAAATGGATAGCCTATACGGTCATTTGCCGTGAGATTTTGGCAATTATTGGCTGGTGTGTCTTCTATCAAGCAATTCCAGATGAAACATTTGGGAAGGAAAGGGGCATGCTCGGTAAGGGTTCCTATATTTTCCAGGCAATGACTATTTTTCTTTATCTTTTCAACGGAATGAGCCAATTAACCTACATTATTAGCATTGTTATGCTTACATTTACCATAACATCCCTTATCGATTACCTGATGAATGTTTAGCAATGAATACAAAACATAAGGATGCGATTGAGCGAGCAAAAAAAAACAGTGGCCAGAGAGAAAGACAGAGAGGGGTTAATTGAATTATAGTTAATTCCATAACGCTTTACAAAATGTATGTGTTTAGATAATCTTAAGGAAAACTTTATAAA
>JBFLYE010000006.1 GCA_040756715.1 bacterium | reverse complement strand
TATAAAACTTAACCTTTTTCAATTCAAAATTCAAAATTTAGAATTCAAAATTTCTTAAATACTATTTTTGCACTAAGTAATGGAAGATACTATAAGTATCTCAACCACATCCCTTGACCAAAACACATGAAATTTTCCCTCGTGTTTTATTGCCAGATAATTCACTTCGCCGCTGTTAAACATTGCTTTATCAATAAAAGCAGAAAGTATATTTTGATTCTTTAGCCTCTTGCACAATTCTATCATTGGAAATTGAAGCCTTTCCTTGTATAATTTTTTGTTCTTTTGATATTCTGTAAATGTTTCTGGAAAACACTCTATGCACGCAAGAAACAATTTCCCCAACCCATTCATTGCCTGGAAAGAATAATCTTCCTCAAATCGTGTCATTCTTTTGCATCACGATGGCCTTGTCTTTTAACAAAACTTGCCTTTTCTGATGTCATTGCTTTCTTCCTATGCATATTTCACCACCAAAATTTCATTAGATTTTTTAACATGATTTCTGTTTTCTCTTTTTCTGTTTAAACCAATTCTTGTCTCACCCTGTCCCATCGTGTATTGCCACGAAACCTCTATAATCTGACATTCTGAATACCATTTTCTTATGGTAAGGCTATCGTTATAAGAAAGAATAAACCCTCCTCTGTGATGATTTAACAGCAAATCACGCAATTTTTCATGGTCAAAATTATTATGATGAATTGGGAAGTTTCGCTGAGGATATATTCCACGAAATAGGGTGCTATCCTTTCCAAGATAATAAGGTGGGTCACAATATAAAAAATCGTTTCTAAATTTTGGAAGAACATTCTCAAAAGACTTACATTCAACCCAAACATTTTTTAGATTAAAATCACGAACCTTCTCAATCATCAAACTATACCTTTCAGAATTTTCATAGATTTTTGACATCCAGCCGAGAAATCCTGGCCCATAAGAGAGATTATGGTTAAAATAGTAATAAGCGGCGAGTTCAAGGGAAGGCAATGTTATCTCTTTTTTCCAGTGTGCCTTTAATTTAGCTTTTACCTTCGCATATTCCTCTTTTGTCGGCTTTAACTCTGCTAGTTTTTGGTAAAGCTCATCAGGCTTACTAATTTGAATCTGCCAGTAATTTACAAGAATGTCAAAAATCTCAAAACCAAGAACAGGAATACCTAATTTCTTAGCAATTGCAATCTCAACCGACCCACCGCCAAAAAAGGGCGAAATCACCCTTTTTACATTATCGGGCAAATATTCAATTACATAACCCACGGCTAAACTTTTTCCACCCGCATAACGGATTGGGGAACCCAAATAACGCTTATATCCCTTTCTCAAACCATTCCTGGATAAGCGAGCAAGGATTTGTCTCTTTTTATCCACAGAAGAATAATAAAATGGCAAGAGCATTTGCATTTTTTTTCTTTTTATTATGTTTATTATATCACTTTTTTGAGAGGTATACATTTTATTAAAACTAAAAACTACAAATTCTTAATTCCTAAATCTTCATTCTGGGCCAGAAATTAGCCTCCTTGGCAGATGGTCTATTTCTTCAAAAGGGGGTATTTCACCTGCAACCTTAACCCCCAATTCTCTAAATTTTCTTACTGAAGGTAACACCTTTGCTTCCATTGAACCGATTACCTTGTTATAAGCATCCATTGCCCTTTTAATTGCACTACCCATATCGTCAAAATGCTTTGCCAGTGTGCTAATCCTTTCGTATAGCTCCTTACCTAGCATACTTATTCGCTCAGCATTTTTTGCCATCTCCTTCTCCTGCCAACCACAAGCAATCGCCTTAAGGAGGGCAATAGAGGTGGTTGGCGTAGCCAGGATTACCTTTTTAATGCTACTTTCTTCAATAAGCTTATGGTCATACTCCACGGCTGCACTAAAGAATGATTCTCCCGGTAAATACATCACCACCATTTCGGGAGAGTTTGGAAATTGCTCCCAATAAGATTTGGAACTAAGGTTATTTATATGCATCCTTACCTGATTAACATACTGGGCTATACCCTTCTTTCTCTCTTCCTCTTGTGATGCGGATATTGCATTTAGATAGACATCAACCGGTGCCTTTGCATCTACCACAATCTCCCTGCCATTGGGAAGCTTAACCACCATATCAGGTCTTAGATGACCCCTTTCAGTGGATACTAAAACCTGCTCATAAAAATCGCAGTAGGCAGTCATCCCGGCAAGCTCAGCTGTCCTCCTTAATGAAAGCTGACCCCATGAACCACTAACCTGTGGTTTCCGTAAGGCAGTGACAAGATTGCTTGTCTCTTTCTGTAGTTGCTGATGGGTTAAGCCAAGTAGTTTAATCTGCTCTTGTAAACCCCCATAATCCTGCCTCCTCTTTGCCTCAATATTATTTATCTGTTCCTCGGATCTTTTCAAAGCATCCTGAAGGGGCTTGATTAGCCCATCAATTGCTGCTTGATGCTCTCCCAGCCTTCCCTTTGTATCGGCAATAATCTTTTCCAGATGCAAAGAGGCAAGCTTAAGAAAGTCCTCGCTACTACTCTTCAAGGCGGCAGATGAAAGGGCATTAAATGTATCGGCCATCTCCTTTTTCATTGCCTCAATAAGGTCCTTTTCTTCCTCAAATCTCTTCTGAGATTCCTCAAGTCTTGTAATTGCCTCAACCCTAGCTTGTCTTTCCGCAACGAGTTCCTCATTAAGCTTGTCTCTTTCAGAATCTCTGTGTTGAATCTGCTGCCTTAGCTCATTGTTCAATACCTCTCTAGTTTTAGCCTTCAAAGAGGCAATAAGCCATCCCATAATTCCGCCCATGATTAAACCTAAGCTAAAACCTATAATGGTTACCATAACATTCGGTAGATCTTCCTAAAGAATATATTATATTTTATACTCCCTTCTCTCCCTAAATTCCTCCTGCTTTCCATCGTTCCATTGCTGAATGGGTCTGTAATATCCGACCACCCTTGAATAAACCTCGCATTTTGTATGGCAAAGCCCATTGCCTGAGGATTTTGGGCAGGTAGGATGTTCACCCTTGATATAACCATGGATTGGGCAGATGCTAAAGGTTGGGGTGATTGTGTAATAGGGAAGGGAGAATCTTTCGGCAATTTTCTTTACTAGCAATTTACACATCTTAGGGTTGTCAATCTTTTCTCCAATAAACCCATGAAATACCGTTCCTCCTGTGTATAATGCCTGAAGCTCATCCTGATGGGATAAGGCAGAGAATAGGTCATCGCTATAGCCTACGGGAAGGTGGGTTGAATTTGTATAATATGGTTTGTTTGTCCCGCTTGTAATAATCTCGGGGTATTGCTCTTTGTCAAGCATAGCAAGCCTATAGGTTGTTCCTTCTGCCGGGGTTGCCTCAATGTTATAAAGACTCTCGGTCTCTTCCTGAAATTTTAAGATTTTCTCCCTCATAAAACTTAATGTTTTTATGGCAAGATTTTTTCCTTCAGGACTTGCAATATCAGAGTCAATAAGATTAAGACAAGCCTCATTCATCCCGATAAGCCCAATGGTTGAGAAATGGTTTTTCCAATAGCCACCAAATCCCTCTTTAATAGATGAAAGGTAGTGCCTGGCATAGGGATATAGCTCCTCATCGGTTAGTCTTTCAATTACTTTTCTTTTTATCTCTAGGCTTTCCTTGGCAATCTCCATAAGGCTTGCTAGCCTTTCAAAAAATTTCTCTTCATTGTGGTTTGAAAGATAGGCTGCCCTGGCTAGGTTTATGGTAACCACACCAATTGAGCCGGTTAAGGGATTAGAGCCGAATAGCCCGCCTCCTCTTTTTCTGAGCTCGCGGTTGTCCAATCTAAGTCTGCAACACATACTCCTTGCATCCTCAGGAGACATATCAGAGTTTATGAAATTAGAAAAATAGGGGATGCCATATTTTGAGGTTATCTCCCAAAGGGCTTCTAAATTTTCATCCTCCCATTTAAAATCCCTTGTAATATTATAGGTGGGAATGGGAAAGGTAAATACCCTTCCCTTTGCATCGCCCTCTGCCATTACCTCGCAGAATGCCTTGTTGATCATTAACATTTCTTTTTCAAACTCAGCGTAGGTTGTATCCTGTGGTTTTCCTCCAATAATTACATATTCTTTGGCAAGGTTTCTCGGTGGTGTAACATCCATTGTGATATTACTAAAAGGGGTTTGAAAGCCTACCCGAGTGGGAATGTTCATATTAAAGACAAATTCCTGAAGGCATTGCCTAACATCCTTATAGGACAAGCCGTCATAACGGATAAACGGTGAAAGGAGTGTGTCGAAGTTTGAAAACGCCTGGGCCCCTGCTGCCTCTCCCTGTAGGGTATAGAAGAAATTGACAATTTGGCCCAAAGCAGACCTAAAGTGCTTGGGAGGTGAGGATTCAACCTTCCCCAAGGCACCACCAAAACCTCTAGTAAGCAAGTCTTTCAGGTCCCATCCACAGCAATAAACCGATAAGACACCAATGTCGTGGATATGAATATCCCCAGAAATATGGGCATCCCTTACATCTTGGGGATATAGCTTGGAAAGCCAGTAATTGGAGGTTATAAGGGAAAATATGTGGTTGTTTAGCCCCTGTAAGGAATAGCTCATATTTGAATTTTCCCGAACCCTCCAATCTTTCCCCCCCAAATAGCTATCCACCATAGAGACCGCATCAGAAAGAAGTGCCTTTGTCTCCCGAAGCTTTGCATGCTGTTCCCTATAGAGGATATAAGCCTTGGCTACTTCAGCGTAGCCATCCTCAATGAGCATCTTTTCCACTAAGTCCTGGACATTCTCTACGGTAGGAACCCTCTCATCCTTATAGATAACCGAAATAGCCGCAACCACTTGCCTGGTAATCTTTTCTGCCTTTTTTCTGTCTGGCTCACCTACTGCCTTGGTTGCCTTAAAGACCGCCTCGGTTATCTTCTCCTGAGTAAATGGAACAAGCCTTCCATCACGCTTTCTAATGTGTTTAATCATCATATTTCCCCCTCCTTGTCGCTTCGCTTAATTTTAAATTTTAAATTGTAAATTTTAAATTTTTTATCGGCCTTCAATTTGCAATTGTTTAACGAAGTTAAACAGATACCCCATCTTTTTTCTTTGTGCTTCCTTTATCAGAGAAAAAGAGAGGGGCTCTTCCTTTATTCCATTGCAATAATTATCCACCATACACAATGAGGCATAAGGAATATCAAGCTCTTTGGCAATGGTTGCCTCAGAAGCCATTGTCATTCCAACCACATCCCCTAATGTCTTTAAAAACCTTATCTCTGCCTTTGTCTCAAGCCGAGGTCCTCGGGTTTGGACATATACACCGCCATCAATCGGCTTTATTCCACAAGAGCTAGCAATCTCCATAATCAAGAGCCTTGTATTTTCATCTAACCCTGGGGTAATATGGACGATTTTATCATCATAAAATGTCTTTGTGTCCCATAAACCTATGTAATCATCAGGCACAAGAAAGTCATCGGGTGTAATCTCCTCCTTTAAAGAGCCAACCGAGTTTATTGAGATAATTTGAGATACGCCAAGGCTTTTTAGGGAAAGCATATTTGCTTGATGATTGATAATATGGGGTGGAATTGTTTTATCCTTTCCATGCCTGGGAAGAAAAACAATGCCTTCTTTTATAAAAAGCTGAGCCTTTCCTCTCTCTGTTTCTATTTCCTTTTCAGAAAAGCCATCAAATCCAAGCTCAAAGGGAGAAAATCCTGCAATGATTGCCTTCATTTTATAATCCCAATCTTTCCAAAAGAGCGATTTCTGTCTTTGTCAGTTACCATAAAAATATAGACACCAGAGGCTATATTTTCTATATCCCAATATATCCTTCCCGTATTCTGAAAGTCTCTTAAATATTTTATATTCTCTCCCTTGATGTTGTAAATAAAAACTGAGCTTTCTCTTTCTACTTCAAAGAAAACCCTCTTTGTTTCATTTAGGTTTATTGGATTTGGAAAGACCTTTGCCTTTGGAATATGGGGGATTAAAACCTCTATCCTAAACCCAGATGGATTTCCATTAAAGTATCTTAAAGATGGGTTGGTATAATCATCTAAAAGGAAATTCCTTGTAGAGCCAGGAAATGGGTCGCCCGAATCACCTAAATTTCCTCCATCTGCTTGAAGGAGGGAAAGCCTATCTAAATCGCCCGATTGATGCCAAACAAGATGCCAAACAAGGAACCCCTTGCCCGGAAGCCCAGGCTCATCCCTTTTTTCAACCAGGAAGCATTCTTGTCCAAATATCCCAAGCTGATAGACAGGGTAATCTAATCTTGGATCAATAGCTATTGTGGTTGCTGTTTGGGGAACTATCCAATTAAGCCTAATCCTTGAATATGCATCAAGCCCTGCCGGGTATTCGCCATTCCCATTGTAGCACCCTGTATCCATTAAAGACCAGACTCCAGCTCCCGGAAGGTCGGGTAAGGTAGTAGGAACTCCAAGCTGATGGCCAAATTCATGACACCATACACCAAAGGGAGAAATGCCAAAATTTTCCATCTCCGGGATTGTGCTATATGTTCCATCAATATAGGAGGATCTAATCCATTCAGGATGAAGACCATTGTCTGTTTCCTCGCCACATCCTGCATGGAGGAGCATTATAGAATCATAATTTGAAAGGTTAATCCCCTCTGCTGTGGCGGTTGCTATTGCATCATTTTTTAGCTCCTCTGGCTTTTCAGGATTTCCGTAATAAGCCATTGTTTTTGTTAAAGCAAAGACCTGAGTAATTGTGGATACCAAATTAAGCTTTCCCGAGGATACATTTTTATAATAATCGCCCATCTTATTCATATATTCTGTAAAATCCTGATGGTTAGAGCTAACATCAGAAAACTCAACCCTTAAAAATAATACTGAAATTGTTCCGGTGGGAGAAAGCCCCTTTGTTTCTATCATTTTTTCTTCAGATGGTGACTTATTGTAAAGGGATGGGGCAGAAAACAAAAGGGATGGAAAAAGGAGAAAAATCAATAAGCCAAGAGCCAAGAGCTTTGAGTCTTGAGTCTTGAACCGATACCACCTTGACCCCCGACCCCCGACTCCTGATTCCTGACTTATCATTGTATTTTTGGAAGGGCTGATATATCAGGAAGGCCTGTGCTTAAAAGGAATTTCTTGGTTGTCCTGTAAAGAAATGGATTTCCTGGAGACTTTTTTACTCCCGCTATCTCAACAAATTCGCAATCAAGTAGGCTATTTATTGCACCATGTGAATCCACACCCCTTATCCTCTCTATCCCCTGCCTGGTTATGGGCTGATTATAGGCAATAATGGCTAATGTAACAAGGGTCTGCTTTGACAATTTTATTTTTTTAGAAGGAGAAAGCTTTTCTATCCAGGGAAAAAATTCCTTCTTTGTCTGAAATTTCCATCCACCGGCAATATTGGTAAGCTCAATAGCCCTATCTTTAAAATCCTCTTTTAATTCACAAATTGCAGATTTTATAACATCCTCTTTCTTTTCAAGGATTTTTGCAAGCATCTTTTCTGATAGGGGGTTTTCTTGTGAAAATATCAATGCTTCAATTATGGACTTTGTCTTAATGTTTTCCATACACTATACACTTTTATTTCGCATATTCCACAGCCCTAATCTCACGGATTACATTTACCTTTACTAATCCAGGATACTCAAGCTCTTCCTCTATCTTCTTTGCTATATCCTTTGCCAGGCTAAAGGTCTTTACATCGTCTATCTCCTCTGATTTAACAATAACCCTCATCTCTCTTCCTGCCTGAATAGCATAAGCCTTTTCTACGCCAGGAAAGCTATTTGCTATCCCTTCTAGCTTTTCAAGCCTCTTTACATATGCCTCAATGGTATCCCTTCGGGCTCCTGGACGAGAAGCAGAAACAGCATCAGCTGCCTGAACAAGAACAGCCTCAATGCTTTTAAAAGGAAATTGTCCGTGATGGGCAATGACAGCATTGATAAGAAGCTCATCCTCTCCTGCCTGTCTTAAAACCTCTTCTCCTATTTCAATATGTGAGCCCTCTTCTTTTGAAGGAATGGCCTTCCCAATGTCATGGAGAAGGGCGGCTCTTTTTACAAGCCTCAAATCCTTTATTCCAAGCTCAGAAGCCATTATAGAGGCTATATGAACAACCTCAATGCTATGTTGTAAGACATTTTGTCCATAGCTTGTTCTATACTTAAGCCTTCCCAGCAATTCTATCTCCCTGGGTGTAAGATTATGAATCCCAAGGCTTAAGGCAACAGATTTAGCCTCTTCCTTCATCTTCCCTTCTATTTCCTCCTTTGTCCTAGCCACAACTTCCTCTATTCTTCCTGGGTGGATTCTTCCATCAGCTATTAGCCTTTCCAAAGAAACCCTTGCTATCTCCCTCCTTACAGGATCAAAGGATGAAATGGTAACCGCATCAGGCGTATCATCAATAATTAGCTCTGTCCCTGTGGTTAATTCAAATGTTCTAATATTTCTTCCCTCCCTTCCAATAACCCTTCCCTTCATCTCCTCTGATGAGAGAGAAACCGTAGAGACGGTATTCTCTGCAACATAGGAAGAGGCTAATCTACCAATTGATTCTGCTAATATTTCGCGAGCCTTCCTTTCTGCCTCTTCTTTTGCCTCTTCTTCAACTTTTTTTATTATCTTTGCTGATTCATACCTTGCCTCCTGCTCCACCTCAGCAATAAGCATCTTTTTCACCTCATCAATGTTCATATTAGAAATTTCTTCAAGCTTTTTAAGCTCTTGTTTTTTTATCTCTTGAATCTCTGCCTCCCTTTTCTTTAGATTTTCCTCTTCCCTTTTTAGCCTTTCCTCCTGCCTTCTTATTCCATCCTGTCTTCTGTCAATATCCTGCTCTCTCCTTTTTATCCTTTCTTCTTGCCTTGTAAGATTTGCCTTTTCCCTCTTGTTTTCCCTTTCAAGCTCAATCCTTTCTTTGTGGAGTGTTTCTTTTGCCTCCAATTGCAGCTTTTCCTTTAGAGAAGTAGCCTCTTTTTTTGCATCCTCTATTATTCTTTCTGCCTCTTTCTGTGCCTCTCTTTTTGTCAGTTTCTCGTAAGCCTTTCTTATAATGTATCCAATTAGAATTCCTAATAAAGAGGCAGATATAACAATAATTATGTAGATGTAAATGTTGTTCATTTATTTAACCCCCTTTAAAAAATTTAGGGTTTAAAGGCAGGAAATTTTATTGAAATATATATAAATTTTTTATCTTTCATTGCCTTCAAAACCTATTTTTAGTATAATTTATTCTTATCTTTAAGTCAAATTTTTTTTATATGTCATATCCTTATAATTTTATAACAAAAAAACTAGACTTTAAGCTCTTTTAAATTTATACTTTTTTTGTGCAAGCAATAATTGAGCTGATAAGGGGGCTGTGGATTACATTTTTCCATTTATTTAAAAGGCATGTAACCATTCAATACCCAAGGGAAAGAAAGCCTGTGGCGGAAAGGTTTAGAGGACCTACCAGGCTCCTTCTCTCTTCGTATGACATTGAAAAATGTG
>JBFLYE010000005.1 GCA_040756715.1 bacterium | reverse complement strand
TATAAAATTATGAATTTTGAATGTTGAATTTTGAAATGATGAAAAAAGAGAATTTAATTCGCGAGAAAAGTTTTGAATTTGCCTTATTAATTATTGAGCTTTATAAAAAGTTAACAGCTTCCAATGAATTTGTGATTTCCAAGCAATTATTGAGAAGTGCTACGAGCATTGGGGCTAATGTAGAAGAGGCAATTGCAGGGCAAAGTAAAAATGATTTTCTTTATAAGATGGCTACTGCCTCAAAAGAAGCTAGAGAGACAAAATATTGGTTAATGCTACTTGATAAAAGCCAGATTGTAAAAATTGATTATCAAATGTATCTTTTGGAAATTGAAAGTATAATCAACATCTTGACTAAAATTGTAAAGACAGGTTCCAAATCAATCCAAAATCCAAAATCCAAAATCCAAAATTTAAAATTTAAAGGATTAACCTTAGTTGAGGTTTTAATCTCTATGGCTGTCTTACTCCTTGGAATAATTGGGGTTTCTGCGGTGATCATCAATTCGGTAAGGATAAACGATATGGCAATTAGGCAGACTCTCGCCAAGGAAACGGCAGGAGCTGAGATTGAGAGGATAAAGCTTATCGGCTATTGGAGGATTACCCAAGATAACCTTAGGCAAGAATTTGGCAGCGATAGTTTAACAAATTTAGAAGAACAATATCAACTACCCGGGATTCCCGAAGGAGTGATTACTCCCTATAACTATTGCCTATTTAGGGGAGTAGATGTTCAAAAGGAGATAAGGGGAAGGATAAGGCATTATTACTATACCTTAAAGCTAAGTGTTGATGAGGATTTTGTGGAAAAATATGCACAAATGCTAAGAATGGAGGTCTTCTGGATGTTTCAAGGAAGGCTTAAGCATATAGAGGTAGTATTTGTGGTAGGCCATAGACATAGATGAAAAAAATTCAAAATTTTAAAAAGGGATTTACCCTGGTTGAGATAATGATATCCTTAGCAATCCTTGCCGGAGTGATCGCTGGCCTTTCTTATATGTATGGAAGTATGGTTTCTTTAAGCTCATCAGAGAGAAGAAAGGCAGAGTTGAATACAGATATAGGGATTAGCCTTAACCTTTTAGAGAGGGATATAATGATGGCGGGTTTTGGAACATCGGATAAAGCAAGGGTTGCCTCCTTTGATGGGACAGATACAGATCGCCTCTTTTTGGCAGATGCCTGGGAGATACTAAGGGATTTTACCGACAATGGTTATGATGATGGGATAATCAGCGAGGACTCATATGGAGCCATATCCTCAATCGAAGGGGATGAAGAACAAGAGGGAGGGGGAGGATACTTTGCAAGATTAGCCGCTAATGCAGGGACAGGAAGCGAGTTTATCATAATTAATCGCCTTGATATTGATACAGGCACTGCCCTACACAATGACGATGATTTTAAAGAGGATAATGCTTTGATTATCCATTCAGGCCTTACTAGGCCTCCCCAGGGTCATCGGATTACTACTATTCAACCCGCCGATTTAGGATGGAGGGTTAATCTTCTAGACCCTTTAAGAGAGGAGTATAATATAGCTAATATCCCCACAGTTGTTCCTGCCATATGCTATCATATTGGGGTTGACAATGAGAATAGAAGCTGGCTCTATAGGAATAATGAGAGGGTTCTTCCCGATGTAGAGAATTTAAGTGTAGAATATGGATATGATGTAAGTGGGAATAGAATCCTAGAAAATAATGAATGGTTTGCCTCCCTTTTCAATATTCCCAATCCAAATGACTATAGACCAGGATCATTAGAGGCAATAAGGGTATCATTGGGAATAAGAATGCCAACCCTAGAGGAAGGGAGAGAAAAGATAGGGACATATAATGTTTCGGTTGAGCTTAGAAACTAAAGGAGGTGATGATTAAGATGAAAAGGGGAATGACCCTGATTGAGCTTATGATTGTGGTAACTATTGTGGGAATATTGCTTGCCGTTCTTCTTCCCAGTACAGGAAGGATGTTAGATAAGGCAAGAGAAAAAACTAGCCAGCAAAACCTAGAAAACATAAGAATAGCAATTGCAAGCTTTTATTCAGACTTTGAGGCATATCCCGGACAGGATTTAGATGGGGATGGGGTTTTTTCTAGTCCTGCAGATGGCGATACGATTATTGATAACGATGCTTTAGACCCTGAGGAATTTTCCCAGCTCCTTATTCCTGAGTATCTTCGGGATGCAGATAACATACCACCCCCTACTTTGCCCTTTGCTTTATTAAGAAGGGGCTTAAGCAATAACCAGGAAGATACAGTGGAAATTGATGGAAATCCCCTTTCTAATAATGATGGACAGCACGGTGGATGGAGGTATTATCCGAATGGTGCCACTGGTGTAAATATGGGAGGCGGAGTAGTAACAAATCTAAGAGAAGGCACGATAATTGTTGATTCAACAGAGGAGACTACTACAGGCAGCAGATATTGCCTCTGGTAAATAAATGTCTGGACATTCAAAGTGGGCGGGAATAAAGCATAAGAAGGGTGTCCTTGATGCAGCAAAGGGGAAGCTTTTCTCAAAGCTTAATAGGGAGATTATGCTTGCTGCTAAAACAGGAGGAAAGGAGCCTGAGGGAAATGCAAGGTTAAGATTGGCAATCCAAAAGGCAAAAGAGGCAAATATGCCAGGGGAGAACATAAAGAAGGCGATCGCCAGGGGATGTGGCGAAATTGAGGGGGGTGAGGTTTCCGAGATAACCTATGAATGCTATGGACCTTCTGGCATTGCCCTTTTAATTGAAGGGATTACCGACAATAAAAAGAGGACATCATCAGAGATAAGGCATATCTTATCAAAAGGGGGAGGAAATATGGGTGAAGCAGGCTGTGTCTCCTGGATGTTTAAAAAATTGGGTGTTCTGCAAATAGAAAAATCAAGCATCTCTGAGGATTTACTTTTTGAGCTAGGCCTTTCCTTGGGTTGTGAGGACATAAAAACAGAGGATAGCGAATATGAGGTCTATACAGGGGTAGAAATTTTTGAAAAGGCAAAGGAAGAGATTAAAAATAGGGGTGCTCATATAAAATATGCTGAGATAGAAATGGTTCCTTCCAGCTATATAAAAATAGATAAAGAGGGAGCAAAGCAGGTTTTAAGGCTTATTGAGGCACTGGAAGAAAATGAGGACATCCAGCATGTTTGGTCAAATATGGATATCCCCGATGATTTATAGTATCTTCCATTACTTAGTGCAAAAATAGATAGGGTTGTGTTTATCTGTTAAAAATTCATCCACCTTTTAAGAAATTTTGAATTCTAAATTTTGAATTTTGAATTGAAGGTTTAAGTTT
>JBFLYE010000004.1:11128-12771 GCA_040756715.1 bacterium | reverse complement strand
AGCAATGATAGGGGAAGAATAGCCAAAGAAGAGGAAGGAGAGATATAATCTTCTCTTAAATGAGAAGGATAAAAGGTATTCTTTATAATCTTGGGAGTCCTTCTGAAGGGAAAAAAGGAGAAACTTAAGGTTAAGGTTGCGAAATATCAGAAATTTAAGGAAGAGGCAATGGGTATGATTGAGGCAGAAAAGCCACCAAGCAATATAACAGAGGAGCTTCTGAAAGAAAGAGAGGAGGGAAGAAAGAAGGATGAGAAAATAAAAGAATTGCAAGGAGAGATTGAGGCAATAAAGAGGGAAAAGATAAGGGAGGAGGTCTCTTTGCTTGCCAGACAAAAGGAGATGATGGAGAGGTTAAAGGAACAAAAGCCAAAAACAGAGATTGATGAATTAGGAGAGCAAAAGGAAAAGATTGAGGCACTCCTACGGATAAAGCAGAAGATGGAGGATGTTTCCGCCCTCTATGAGGAGGCAAAGAGGATAAAGGATAAGAAAGCAGAGGCAGTTCATAAAGAAAGCCTTGAGAAGTTAAAAAAGCAGGCTTTGGAGCTTGAGGAATTAAGAGCACAGACAAAGGAGCTTTCATTTTTATATAAAATTAGCTCACGCTTAGCAAATATCCTTGATGAAAAGGAATTATTTAAGCTATCCCTTGAAGAAGCAGAGGATTATTTTGGCTATTCCCTTGCAGGCTATATTATTTTAAAAAAGAAAAGGTTTGAAGGGCTAGTGAAAACATTGGATTTATCTTCATCTCAAAAGATACAGGGTTTAAAAAAGAGGATGTTAAATGATTGGTTAAGGTTTAATCCGATGAGGAAAAAGGGGATAAAAAGGGTTGTTGAGCTTGAGACAATAGGAGAGAAGGGAAAGGGAAGGGAAAAAATTATCTCATACATTTGTGCACCAATTATGGAGAAAAAAAGGATAATTGGTGTTTTCTCGATAGCAAGCACAAAGACATCATTCTCGCCTACATCGGGAAGGATTTTATCCATATTAACCGACCAGCTATCAATGGCGGTTGAGAGGGCAAGGCTATTTTTAAAGGAAGAAGAAATGGCTACAAGGGATGAGCTTACCGGTGTCTTTAACTTTAGATTTTTCAGGTCTTCTTTGGACAAACAATTTGAGATACATCAGAAGGACAACAAGCCTTTTTCTATGATAATGCTTGATTTTGATAGATTGAAATATGTAAATGATACATTTGGGCATAATCAAGGCAACAGGCTTATAAAAACCATTGCACATTTAATAGAAAAAAGTGTGAGAAAGGAAGATATTGTTGGAAGATTCGGCGGAGATGAATTTGGCATTTTGCTTCCAGAAACAGGGATAAATGTAGCAGGTGAAATTGCCGAGAGGATAAGAAGGAATATTGCAGAGCACAAAATGACAATGGAAGAAAAACCATTCTCCCTTACTGCAAGCCTTGGTGTTTCCTTTTTCCCACAAGCCAATTCCCCTGAAGGGCTTTTAAAAATGGCTGACGAATGCCTTTACAAAGCAAAGCAAGAAGGCAGGAATAAAGTGGTTGTGGCTGATGGATGATTTATAGTATCTTCCATTACTTAGTGCAAAAATAGTATTTAAGAAATTTTGAATTCTAAATTTTGAATTTTGAATTGAAAAAGGTTAAG
>JBFLYE010000004.1:0-11118 GCA_040756715.1 bacterium | reverse complement strand
CCTTTTAATTCAAAATTCAACATTCAAAATTCATAATTTTATAAAGTTTTCCTTAAGATTATCTAAACACATACATTTTGTAAAGCGTTATGGAATTAACTATAAGATTTAAATTTATGTCTTAAATCATTTTTTTGTCTTCTGACTTTTCACTGGAGCAATAACCATAACTATCCTTTTTCCTTCAAAATATGGCCTTCTTTCAATAAAAGAAAAATCCTTTAGGCAATTAGAAAATCTTGTAATAGTATCCATTCCTATCTCAGAGTGTACTATTTCCCTTCCTTTAAAATTAAGAACAACCTTTATCTTTTGACCATTTTCTAAAAATTTTTTACTCTGATTTACCTTAAAGGCAAAATCGTGATCATCTGTGCTTGGTCTTAATTTTATCTCCTTTATTTGAATTATCTTTTGTTTCTTTTTCCCCTCTTTTGCCTTTTTGTTCTGGCAATACATATACTTTCCATAATCCATAATTTTACATACGGATATGGAATTATCATGTGCTATCTCAACCAGGTCAAGATTGGCCTTTCTTGCCTCCTCCAGTGCCTCCTTTTTTGAGACCACCCCTTTTTGATTTCCATCTTGAGAAATAAGCCTTATTCTTTCGGCTCTAATATTTTTATTTATAAAAAGCCTTTTATCCTTCAATCTATAGACTCTATCATTGCCTTAAAAACCCTTGGTTGATTATAAAATACAGATGTTATATCTGGATGCTCCATAATAACAGCTAGTTCCTCCCCTATATTTCTATCTTCCTCTACCTTCATAACGATTGGCTTTTCTAACATTATCTTTGCCCTTTGGCTTATATTAAGCCTCTTTATGTCATTTTTATTCATTTTAAGAATAGGAAAAGGTGAAAGCTCCATTAAGGTCTTTGAATAATGGGATATGTAGCCAGAATGAAAGTGATTATAAGATAAAATAATATCAAATCCCTCTTGTTTGTTGTCTCTTGTCTCTTGTGGTTCTAATACCCAAAATTTCCCCCTTTCAAACTCCTTCCTTCCCCCTTCCTCCTCCCTTTTTTCTATTGGACAACCCATTTTTAAAGAAAGCAATTGTAAAATTTCTAGCTGTGATTTTCCAAAAGGAAAAGAACAAACCTTTTCTATTTTTTGTGTAATTCCAAAAAGGGAGGTGTATCTTCCATCCTTCTCTAAAGACGATGAGCTTGGAAGGATAACATCTGCCTCCATCATCTCATCCCTCATAAATAGATGGGAAACGACAACAAATTCCTTTTCTTTAATGATCAGAGAAGGAAGGATCTCTCCAAGGAGAAATAAACCTTTTATATCTTTTGAGGTTAAGTCATAAGCTTGATTTTTTATTATTTCATAAGCACCCCTTGAATTTGCCCTGTTTCCACAAACAATGATATTGTTTGGTATTCCTAGAAGGAGCAGAAGATTGCAAGCAGATTTGATCACATAAGAAGAACCCGAAGCAATAATTACAGGGTTTTTTGCTTTGGCAAATGTCTTTGCGGCTTCTTTTGTTTTATCATCTGGTTCGTATTTTGAAAGGGTCTCCCTTAAATAATCAAAACCCTCTGTTTTTTGATGGATAAAATCCCAATTACAAATATTTTCATCAATCATTGTCCTTTGCATTTTAAAGAGAATTTCTTCCTCTTTTCCTGGTTTTGTAAGGAGCTTTATAGAGGAAAGCCTTGTTATCTTTGTCTCTATCGGGCTTATGGAAATAAGGTTTGCTTCTTTGTTTTTGCAAGCATAATGGACAAAGGTGTTTAAAACAGGATTGCTTTCTGAAATATCAGAGAGACAAAGGATACAATCAGAATCCTTGATCGAAGAGGGGGATAAAGATGGAATGTATCCCAAAGAGGAGGAAAGAGAAGAAAAGGAAGAAAAGCTTTCATCTAAAGAGAAAATATTTTGGCTTTCTAAACAGGAATGGCTAAATTGTTTTGCCAATAAAAGCTCCTCATTGGTAAGACGGGAAGAGGCAATAAGGGCAATTTTTCCCTTTATGCCTTGAAATTTTTTTGCAATTAGCTCTAAAGCTTCATCCCAACTTGCACTAACAAGCCTTCCATCTTTTTTAATAAGGGGTTCGCTAATCCTTTTTTCTGAATAGACATAATCCCAGCCAAAATGCCCCTTTACACACATAGAGGTTTCATTTATCCCATCGCCTCCCTCTACCTTTAAAATCACGCCATCCTTGCTCCTTGTGATAAGCCTGCATCCAACATTGCAGAATGGGCAGATTGTCTCTTTGTTTTCAAGCTCCCATGCCCTTTTTTTGTATTTAAAGAGCTTTGAAGAAAGGGCTCCTACCGGGCAGATATCAAGGCACATACCACAAAAATCACAATTTAGGGGTCTTTCAAAATCTGTGGTGATCAAAGTCCTTTCCCCCCTGTTTGCAAATGAGATTTCTTGCTTTCCCTCAAGCTCATCGCAGACCCTAACGCACTTCCCACATAAAATACACCTATTCATATCCCTCTCAATAAGGGGGCTTTCATAATCCTTCCTTAATTTTACCTCCTCTCTAAACCTTAAAAACCTATTGGAAGAAACCCCATATTCATAAACAAGATTTTGAAGCTCGCATTCACCTGCCTTATCGCAGACAGGGCAATCAAGGGGATGATTCACCAGGATAAGCTCAAGGATTGTTTTTCTTGCCTTTATTATCTCAGGTGAGGTTGTCTTTATCTTCATCCCATCTGCTACAGGTGTCGTGCAGGATGTGGTAAATCTTTCCCTTGCTCCTTCTAGTTCAACAATACAAATTCTGCAGGCACCAAAGGGCGAAAGCCTTTTATCGTAGCAAAGGGTTGGAATTTTTATATTGGCTTGCTTTGCTGCCTCAAGGATGGTCATATTGGGGGAGACCTCTATTTCTCTGTGATCAATTGAGATTTTCACATTATTTTAGATAACCTTTTTACAAACATACAAAAATTTTAATAAAAAGAATAAAAACAAGTCAAATAAAATTTATTTTATGAATTTTTCTACAGAATCCCGAAGTTTCATTGCCTTTTCTTGGGTTTTTTTATGGGGTGTATAGAAGCTTCTTACTGAATATATCCTATGGATTATCTCATCATAAGCCTCCTTTGCGGTTTTATAATCCTTCTTTTTTTGGCAAGAGGCTCCAATCTCAAATAGCCTGTTTATAGCCTTATTTACCCAAGGTGAATAGGGTGTATAGAAGCTTATCACAGTGCCATAATAGAGGATTGCCATAGGGATATCCCCTTTTTTATAAAGGGCCTCTCCTTCCTTAAACTCCCGATAAGCCCTGTGCATTGTCTCAGCCGCAAACATTACAAGGATAACAAAGATTACGGCTATAATGCTTCCTGTCCATCTTAAAATTTGTTTATTCATTTCTTACCTCCTCTAAATAAAATAAGGCTGGAATAGCCATAATAATACTTGTAACCACAATAGAAAAAAGGACAGAAAATAAAGCCTTTTTTATCGTTATATTGTGTGCCTTTGAAAGGCCAATGATTGTAATAACAAGCCCCCAGATGCTTGAGATAATTCCACCAATAATGGGAAGAGCAGAAAACATAAGGACAGATTCAGAATAGGCAACCACCTTAAATGTGGTGGTAAATCCAGATTTATTAGAGGAAAGGAGTAAAAGCCCAAGATGGAGAAGCCCTGTTTCTAAACAGAAGAAAAAGATAAGAGAGACAAAGGGGATAAGGAGAATGTAGTTTAACTCTATTTTTTTGCTAATCCAGAGGAGATTGAGAAAATAGATAATGCTTGCAATAATTACAACATAAATAGCGGCATTTTTAATGCTACCTGGCTTAATCTTTCCGAAGAAATCACCTGGTTTAAATATGGCATCTTTTATTGTCATATATAGGGCATTAAAAAAGCCGATTTTTTCTCTTTCTTCCCAGGGAATATTTTTTATCTCTTCTTTGGGTTCTTCATCCTCTAAAATTTCTTCCAAATCTTCCATCGTTTATGCTATAATTATAAATTATGTTTAGAGAAATGTGCAAGTCAAAGATAAAGGGCCTTAAAATAACAGGCCTTAAGAGGGAATGTTCCGGAAGCATTGGTATTGATGGAGAAATTCTAAAAAAGGCTGATATACTTAAGGGAGAAATGGTTTATGTCCTTAATATGCAAACCGGGGCAAGGTTTGAAACATATGCAATTTATGAAAAAAAAGGCTCTTTGGATTGCATCCTTTATGGACCAGCCGCCAGGCTAGGTGAGGTAGGCGATGAGGTTGTTATCCTTTCCTCCTGCCTCATTCCTGATAAAGAAGCAAGGCAATTTAAGCTAAAGGTAATTGAAGTTTAATGGAGAAAAGGCTTGTTCTATTTATTATTCTTTCATTCCTAATCCTCTACATTCATTCCCTCTTTCTTCCAAAAAAAAAGGAAATTAAACAAATAAAGCCCTCTTTTGTTAAAAACGAGGTTGTTCAAAAGCCCCCAATAGAGACTAAAGAACCCAGCCTTCCTTTGGTTGATGAAAAAGAGCTTATCTTTAAAAATTCCCTATTTTCATTAGCCCTTTCCCAAAAGGGAACAATCAAATCCTTAAACCTTTTAAAATTTAAGGATAGAAAGGGCCTTCCATATACAATAATAAAGGATAAAGATACATTCTCTATTTTTTTAGAGGAAAAGGAGATATTTCCAAATGAATTTTCAAAAGATGGCTTTGTCTATGACCTGCAATCATTTAAGATAATAAAAAAATATGAATTTTCTTCCTCAACCTATCCATTTACGATGAACCTTTCATTTATAAATAAAGAAGACAAGCCAATAACCATTCCATGGGTTTGCTTTTCATTAAAAAGCTCACTTGGTCAGGATCCTGAGCTTAAGGAAAACCCATTTCTTTATCAGACGGCTTCTGGAATAAAAAAGGCTAAAAATGTCTTAAAAAACGATGAAGCAATTAACTGGGTAGGGACACAGGATAAGTATTTTCTTTTTGTGGTAAAGCCAGAAATGAGGTTTTCCTCTATTTTGCTCTCCCCAGAGGATATAAAGGCTTTCTTTCCAAGGTATTCCCTTAAACCAAATGAGGTAATTAAAAACAAAATAATGGTATATGCAGGACCTAGAGATTATAAAATATTAAAGGGGGTTGGGCTTGAAAGCCTTTCTGGATTATGGTTTCTTTCAAAGATTATTATTCTTGCCCTGGTCTTTTTCTATAAGCTTATTGGAAATTATGGGGTAGCAATTATTCTTTTAACCTTAATTGTCAAGGTTCTCTTACATCCTCTTACTAGAAAGAATTTTAAAATGATGAAGAAGATGCAGGCAATAAAGCCACACATAGAGAAATTAAGGGAAAAGCACAAAGATGACCATGAGACAATTCAAAAGGAGATGATGAGGCTATACAAGGAGCATAATGTCAATCCATTTGGTGGCTGCCTTCCCCTTATCCTTCAGATACCCATATTCTTTGCCCTTTATAGTGCTTTGGATAAAGGGATTGAGCTTCGCGGTGCACCATTTGTTTTATGGATAAAAGACCTTTCATTAAAGGATCCCTATTTTGTCCTTCCTATACTTATGGGTCTTACCATGTTTATTCAGCAGAAGATGACACCCTCAACCCAGGATCCAAGCACAGAGAAGATGATGCTTATTATGCCATTAGTGATGACATTTTTGTTTCTTGGTTTTCCATCAGGCCTTGTTTTGTATTGGCTTGTTCAGAATATTCTCACAATTTTTGAGCATTGGCTTATAGAGAAAGGGATAGGAATTTAGGGTGGTTAAATATATCTTTGTAACCGGTGGTGTGGTTTCTTCTTTGGGAAAGGGAATAGCTGCCTCTTCTATTGGAACAATTCTGGAATCGCTTGGATTAAAGATAACCCTCCAAAAGCTTGACCCATATATCAATGTAGACCCAGGCACGATGAATCCATACCAGCATGGTGAGGTCTATGTAACCTCTGATGGTGCTGAGACAGACCTAGACCTTGGCCATTATGAAAGGTTCACAGAAGCAAAGATAACCAAGAAAAACAATGTGACCACGGGAAAGATATATTATGAGGTTATAAGGAAGGAGAGAAAGGGAGAATACCTTGGAAATACGGTTCAGGTTATCCCCCATATCACCGATGAGATAAAGGGATGTATAAAAATGGTTTCTAAAAATATAGATGTTGCAATCATTGAATTGGGAGGGACGGTTGGTGATATAGAAAGCCTTCCCTACCTTGAGGCAATAAGGCAATTGGGAAGGGAGATGGGAAGGGAAAATGTTTTGTATATCCACCTTACCCTTGTTCCATATATTTCTTCCTGCGATGAGGCAAAGACAAAACCAACCCAGCACTCGGTAATGAAATTAAGGGAAATAGGAATTCAACCCGATATTTTGCTCTGCAGGACACAAAAACCATTATCTTCCTCTCTAAAGGAAAAGATTTCCCTCTTTTGTAATGTCAGAAAGGAGAATGTAATAGATGCATATGATGTAGAGAGCATTTATGAGGTTCCTTTAAGCTTTAAAAAACAGGGTTTGGATAGGGCAATAATAAAATCCCTTTCCCTTTCTTTTCAAAAGGACAATTTTAAAGAATGGGAAGATATGGTTTTTAAAATAAAAAATGCAAAGAAAAAGACAAAAATTGCTATTGTGGGAAAGTATATCCAGATTAAGGATGCCTATAAATCTATTGTTGAGGCATTGTATCACGGTGGCATAGCAAACAATTGCAAGGTAAAGATAAAATGGGTTGACGCAGAAAGTAAAAACATTTTGGATGAGCTTTTAGGTGTCAATGGAATCCTCATCCCTGGTGGATTTGGATATAGAGGGATAGAAGGGAAGATAAAGGCAGCTAAATTTGCCAGGGTTAATAAAGTCCCATTTCTTGGGATATGCCTTGGGCTTCAATGTGCTGTAATTGATATAGCAAGAGATTTGGCAGGGCTTTCTAATGCAAATTCATCTGAGTTTGACCAAAATACCTCCTATCCTGTGATTGACCTGATGAAAAAGCAAAGGGGAATAATAATAAAGAAAAAGGGAGGAACAATGAGGCTTGGGATATATCCCTGTAGAATAGAAAAAAACAGCCTTGCATATAAGGCATACCAAAAGGAGCTTGTAAAGGAAAGGCATAGGCACAGGTATGAGTTTAATAACAAATATAGGAAGATATTAGAGGATGTAGGGATAAGGATTACAGGAATATATCCAGAGGAAAACCTGGTTGAGATTGTTGAGTTAAAAGATCACCCCTGGTTTGTGGCGGTTCAATTTCACCCCGAATTCCAATCAAAACCAACCGCACCACATCCCTTGTTTTCTGCATTTATAAAAAGCAGTATAGCCTCTACTTCCCAATCACCATAGCCTTGGTTTCAGAGAATTCTCCCGCAGAAAGCTTGTAGAAGTAAAGGCCTTTTAAAGAGGGGTTTTCCTAAGATGGCCAGTTAAGATATTTATCTGGCCATCTCCATTGGGGTCTCCAGCAATTAGGGTTATTGTTCCAATGTCTGTGGTGTCATTAAATTGGGTTTTGGTTATCAAGACATCGGTTTTTGTAGCTGGGGTTGCCCCAGGGTAGGTAAAGGATAAAGTATAGGTTCCTACTGGAATATTGCTAAAGATAAAGTAAGAGTCTGCATTTGTTGTTTTTGTCTCTCCGGTTTCAACCAATCTTACTAATATTCCAGCTTGTCTTTGTGCCTCTGTTCCTCGATCAATAAGAGAGGTTCCCGAGATTGAGCCAAACCTTCTTAGAGAATAGGCTTTAAAGATAATCGGTGAACCAGAAAGGGATGTATTTCTTGCCTCAATGGTCCAAGTCCCAGGTGGCTCTGTTCCTAAGGTAAGGTAGGTTGCCGATGTTCCCTGTAGGTTTGTTAAAGTCTGTGTGGCTGATAGGCTAAATCCAGATGCACCAATGGGATTTTCTGTAATTTCCCAATCTATTAAGACATCATCGCAAGGGTTGTGGTAAAAATCCTCTACCTTACAAACAAATGGGTTTGCTAAGGTTTCTTGGCAATTTTGGGTTTGGTTATTGCCTGAGACATAAATAAGGCTGGTTGGTGTTCCTGGGGTTATAATTACACTTGTTGTTCCCATTAAGCTTAAGAATGTTCCTGTTATAGTGTAAGTTCCAATGTAATGTGCCTCAAAGGAATTAGTTGTCCAGGAACCCCCACCGTTTGAGGTAAATGTGGTTGAGCCAGTAACATCTACATTTAATCCTCCGCAAATAGCATAGGCATTATAAATTTGGCTATTTCCTGCCATTATTGTTTTATCCTTTGGAAAGATGGAAAGCCCTGTGGCAACATAGATTAAAGATTCTTCTTTGTTAAATGGAATAAGATTGCTTTGTGTATCTATAATCTTTGTATTGCGATTGCCTAAAATATCAAAGTCAAACCTAATGCTTGAGGTTCCACCCTCCTTTCCTCTAAACCTTATTGAGCATAAAACACCCGAACCAGATGATGAGCCTGATAAAAGACCAACACTATAATCAATATGTCCATTTGCATTGTTAAATGTTTTCTTCATCACCATTCCACCTGAAGGAAATCCTCCCTCTGTTATTGTAGAAACCTCAAGCACATCTGGGTCAAACGATAGATAAACCCCAACCACGGCCATATTCCTGACATCATCAATCTTTATCTCGCTAACAAATTCATCCCCTTTTGCCACAATCCTTGATTGTGGAATAACCCTTAAGAAGGTGGGTGGAAGGAGGATAAATGTCGTGGTGGCATAGTTTCCATAGGAATCTGTGGCGGTAATAACCTTTGTGCCAGGGGATTGGGTGCTTACGACAAAGGTTGTGGAGAAAGTGCCGAGGGGGCTTGATTGGGTGGTGGTGATGGTGGAGTGGGTGGCGAAGGTAATGGAAATTGTGCTTTCTGTGGCAAAGCCATAGCTTTCAATCTTTACTTCTGTTCCAATTAACCCTGATGTTGGAACAAGCGAAACACTTGGTCCTGTAAATGTTCCAGTAAGATAAGGTCTATAATCAACCCAATCAGATACCTTATCACCCTGACCTGATGGATTTGTTATGGGATGCTCTGGACCTGAATTTGCTCCCCACCAATTGTAAGTAGCAGAGATTGTTCCAGAACTTCCATCGTGATAGACACCATAGCCTTTGGTTAAGTCGCCGTTTTTGTTGGCAGAGAGGTTGTTGCAATGAATGGTGGGATTAGAGTTTGAGATGGAGTATATTCCATAGCACTGTCCAGGACTGCCATTTGAACCCCACAAGCCACCCGCTCCTCCCCGACCTCCTGTGTTTTGGAATATTGTGTTATTGGTAATTGTACCATTGGTTGATGTTTCAAGGTAAATTCCACAGCCAATGCCACCAGGGCCACCTGAACTCCCATAGCTACCGGTTATTCCATTCTGGCCAATTCCACCAGAAATTGTGTTGTTTCTTATTGTAAAATTAGAACAATTGATTAAGACAATCCTTCCCAGATTGGTTGAGCCAGAGCCAGCCAGGGTTAATATTTGATTTTCAATAGTAATTCCTGCTTGATTGCAGTAATAATGGATTGGCTCATTGTTATAGGTATTCGTAGTTGTAATTGTATTATTATAGCTATTTGACTCAATATATATTCCATAGCCATTACCAGGCTGGCCACCTGCACTATGGCCATCTCCTGCTCCTCCATTACCTCCTGTATTATTTAATATTGTATTTTCTGATATTGCATTGTTTGTTGAATTTGAAAGATAGATTCCACAACCAATTCCGCCTCTACCACCTACACCGTCCCAACTAGTTCTTCCTCCTTGGCCACCTGTATTTTGGAAGATTGAATTTTCTGATATTATATTGTTTGTTGATTGATAAAGATATATCCCACAACCTATTTCACCAAGTAATCCACCATCATTTCCTTTATTGTCGTGGATATAATTATTTATAATCACAATAGAAGATATATTTTCCAAATAAACCGCCTGCTTTGCATACCCTATATTGCACCAGCTTATCTGACTTCCGCTTGCTCCACTTCCAGAAAGCTTAATCCCTTTCCAATCGCCTGCAGATGGTGTAGTCTGGCTGGAGGTAAATGTAATTGTTCCTGTAGGATTGCCAATAGCATTCAATGTGCCATAGCAGATTAAAGATGTTTCTGTTGCGAACCTTACGGTTACCCCTGGCTCAATGGTCAATTTAACTCCATTGGCGACATATACGGTATCGGTTGCAATATATGGGCTTCCTGTCAAATTCCAGGTTGTATCACCTGTAATTGTCCCAGAAACATAAGTCTTAAGCCCAGGCTATCTTGCAAGCCATAAATCCCACCGCCATCAAAATCTCAAAGATTCCTCTTTTCATTTCACTGACCTCCTAAATAAAAAAGCCGGCTCTTTATTGAACCTGCCTTTGATTTTATATAAAAACCTTTCCGGGCGGTTAGGTTTAACCACCCTCATACTTTTATAATCTTTATAATCTTTTCCAAAATCTTTCATTGCGACGATAGATAATTATACATCCATAAACAAAAAATTTTGCAAGAAAAATTTTTATTTCATTTTCTGTATATCCTCAAGGATAGATAGGGCATCTTTATTATTTGGCTCTTTTTCTAAAACCTTTTTAAATTGAAGCCTTGCTTCTTCTTTCCTTCCTTTCCTAAGATAGGAAACACCTAGCCAGTAATGTGCCTGCACCAGATTTGATGGATTCAATGCATTTAATGCTATTGCCTTTTCCCATTCCAATATTGCCCAATCAATCCTTCTTTTATTAAAAAATAGACCCCCTCGCTTAAAGAGCCTTGTCCCACAATCCCAGACCATCTCCATCGCCTTTATATTCTCAATTGGCTGGTAGTTAATCTTTATTTCCTTTTGAATCTCTTTCTCAAGGAGGCTATCTTTTGAGGTAATAGGTAATCTCTTGTAATAGATAAAGCAGGGGGCATTGCTTAGCCTTATTGGAACAACCATTGGTTCATAATTTTTTATGGCTCATCGTGAATTATGGTGCATGAGGATAGGGATAGGGTTTAAAGACACCGATAGAGGAACAACCTTGAATAATTTTTAGTTTCATATACTCCTTATCCCTATAACCATAAGCCCTTCT
>JBFLYE010000003.1 GCA_040756715.1 bacterium | reverse complement strand
CGTCTCATTTCTTGGTGCCTCTCTTGAGGCAAAAAAACCCCATATTCATAAGGAATTACCCGAATTTCATCCAAAAAGGGATATGGTAATGGATGTTTTTAATAATGCAAAAGGGGAAGGAAGAAATCAGTTAAGCGAGATTGAAGCATATAAGGTAATAGGGGCATATGGAATACCCTATCCTAAAACATTCCTTGCTAAAAGCCTTAAGGAAATAGGTGAAATAGAGCTTGAATTCCCCCTTGTGGCAAAGATTGCCTCACCTGACATCTTACATAAATCAGACATTGGGGGTGTAAAATGTGGGATAAAGACAAAGGAGGAGCTAAATATTGCCTTTATTGAGATAATTGAGAATGCAAAGAGGCTGGCAAAGGAGGCAAGAATCTTTGGGGTTCTTGTCCAAGAGGAAGCACCCAAAGGCTATGAATTGATCATTGGGCTAAACAAAGATCCTCAATTTGGACACCTTATTATGGTTGGGATGGGTGGCATCTATGTTGAGGTTTTAAAGGATGTTTCATTTGGAATAATCCCTGTATGCTCTAATTGTTGCAAAAATATGCTCTCTTCCCTTAGCTCATACCCAATTCTTCGCGGAATAAGGGGAGAAAAGGGCATAGATTTTGATGAGGTTATCTCTGTAATCCTTAAAATTTCACAGCTTTCTATCGACTTTCCAAAGATAATTTCATTAGACATAAACCCATTAAGGGCTTATAATAAAGGGTGCTTTAGCCTTGATTGTAAGATAATCTTGGAGGAATAAGATGAAAAAAATATTTTTTACCACCACAAAGGAGTATTCTGGGGTATCTGCGGTTGTTATCGGCTCTGTTCTTCTTTTGAAGGATAGGATGAGGGTAGGGTATATGAAACCATTGGGCTATCTGCCTATATATAAAGATGGCATCTGGATAGATGCCGATAGCTCTTTTGTCTTTTCCCTGCTTAATGAGGAAGATACCTCCCTTTCCTCTCCCTTTGTCCTTAATGAAGAGGTTATAGAGGGCTTTCTTGAGGGAAAAATGGCTATTTTTGAAGATAAATTAGAAAAGGCTTATCAATCCCTTTCAAAAGACAAAGATGTCTTTATATTTGAGGGAGGGTTTAATATCTATCAGGGAAAATCCTTTGGAATGAGTGGCTTTGAGATGGCTGATAAATTTTCTCTGCCTGTTGTCCTTATAGAAAGGTATAAAAAAATGGAACTCTCTGATAGGGTTCTTTCGGTGAAGGAGATTCTTAAAGAAAGGCTAAAGGGTGTAATCTTAAATATGGTCTTTGATGAGGATATGCCTTCTGCAAAAAAAGAGGCTTTGGTTCTTTCTAAAAATGGCATTCCTGTTTTTGGGATAATCCCCTGGACAAATATCCTGCAATCTACCTCAATTAAGGCATTAAAAAATGAGCTATCTGCAGAGGTTCTTTGTGGAGAAAACTATCTGGATAAATTAGCTCAATCCGTAATGATTGGAGCAATGGATGCAGAGCATGCAATGATATTCTTCCAAAGAAAGAAAAACCTTGCGGTAATCACAGGTGGAGACAGGGCGGATATTCAGCTTGCCGCATTAGAGGCAAACGCGGTTTGTTTAATCCTTACCGGAGGCTTTATTCCCTCTGATATTATTTTAGGCTTGGCAGAGGAGAGGAATGTCCCAATTCTCCTTGTTTCCTATGACACCCTGACTACAGCCCAAAAGGCAGAATGGCTGATTGGACACGCAAGGACACACGAGAAGGAAAAGCTCTCCTTGCTTGCTGAATTGATTAAGGAAAATGTTAAAATAGATGAGTTGTTAGCTTAGGATGGCAGGTTTATTTGTCTTCCTTATTTCTTTTTTTGTCTATTCTTTAACCCTAACACCGAGCGTTGACCTTCACGATTCGGGCGAGATGATAACAGCCGCATATTCTCTTGGCATATCACATCCACCCGGATACCCTTTATATTGCATACTTGGAAAGCTCATAATGAGCATTCTTCCCATTGGAAATATAGCCTATAGGATGAATTTTTTCTCCTCCCTTTCTGCTAGCCTTGCCTCTATGTTCCTTTGTTTTATAGGAATGAGACTTTACAAAGACAAAATCATAGCAATTGTCCCAGCCCTTGTTTTTTCTTTCTCAAGGATATTCTGGCAGCAGGCTGTAATCTCTGAGAAATATACATTAAATGCCCTTTTTTTAAGCCTGCTTATCCTTATTCTCCTTAAATGGCAAGAAAATTCAAAATTCAAAATTCAAAATTCAAAATTGCTATACTTATTTTCTTTCCTCTTGGGTTTGTCCTTTACCCACCATTTGCAAACAATATTCATTATTCCCTCAGCAATATTCCTTATTTTTTCTAGATTAAAACGCAAGAAAGAAAAGAAGGCTCAAGGCTTCCGGCTCAAGGCTTCCGGCTCATTGATATTGCTATTCTTCTTCCTCCCCCTTTTGCTTTATATTTACCTTCCCATGAGGGCAGCATCAAATCCAGAGGCAAATTGGGGCTCTCCTGATACATTAGAAAGGTTTATCTCACACATTACCGTTAAGGAATATAGCCATTATTTTGCCTCATCTTCCCAATGGCTTTCAAACTTCAAATCCTCCCTTTATTTCTTTCCATCCCAATTTACCTTTTTTATTCTTATTCCAGCAATAATTGGAATTTTCATTATGGTAGCAAAAAGGCGTTTTGAGGCTATATTCTTCGGGCTGATAATAGCTTTTGATATCCTCCATTCCATAAGATACCAGATTCATAACATTGAGGATTATTATATCCCTACATTCCTTGTTCTTTCTATATTCCTTGGCGAATTCCTTGTTTTTGCAAAAAATAAAATAAAGCACATCCGAGCCTTCTTTCTCCTTATCCCCTCAATCCCCCTCCTTACAAACTATTACTCTGCAAACCGGGATAGGGATTTTTATTCCTATGACTACGGAAGAAATATCCTAGAGCCATTAGAAAAAAATTCAATTCTTCTTATAATGGGAGACACATTTGCCTTTCCCTTGTGGTATCTACATTTTGTTGAAAATGTCCGAGGTGATGTGGCTTTGATTGACAAGCTTGAATTAAGGTATTTGTGGTATTGTGAGAACCTAAAAAAGAGATACCCGGATATTGCCTTTTCCTTTGAGCCTTCCAAAAAGCCAGATCCAGCCCTTATAGGGACAAGGTTTATTGATATTGTCCATAGGAATATAGAAAAAAGGGGCATCTATGTTCCCCTTCCCTTTGCCCAGGAGGTTTCTCAAACCCATCTCCTTATCCCAGAAGGGATTGCTCACCGGATCCTTCCCAAAAGCCTTTCTTACCAAGGGATTATGAATGAGATTAAAAGGAGCACATTTAAATTTAAATATAGAAAAACCCATATATTTTTAGAGGAAAGAACAAGGCATAACTATGATAATTATGCCATTGCCTATGAGGCAAGGGCAGGATTTCTTGCCGAAAGGGGGCTTTATGAAGATGGTATATTCTGCCTTAAGGAGGCTATTAAAATAGACCCAAATAAAACAAGCTCTTTCTATAACCTTGGGATTTTATACAGGGATTCAGGGAAGCTAGATAAAGCAGAGGAAATATTTAAGGAGATGATCAATAAATTTAAAGGTGCGGATGGACATTATGGATTAGGGATGGTATACCAGAAAAAGAATAGGCTTGATGATGCAATCAAGGAATATAAAGAGGCAATTTCACTTGACCCTAAAAAAATATTTATTTATCATAGTTTAGGCTCTGTCTATCTTGAAAAGGGGATGTTTAAGGAGGCAATTCAAGCATTTCAGGATTCCTTAAAAATTTCGCCAGATGACCCAAATTCATACTATAATTTAGGGGTTACCTATTGGAAGGGAGGAAGAATAGAAGAGGCAATTTCTGCCTATAGAAAGGTATTGGAGCTTTCTCCAAATTATCCAGGGGTGGCTGAGTCTTTGAGGATATTGACAGGTGGATGAACAAAGATAGGTCATTTAAAAAAAAAGCGTTGACAAATGCTTAAGGAAAGATTTGGGATACATAAAAAAATTCATCACTCTCTCAATTTGCAATTGTTTAGCTTTAGCTAAACACACACCCCCTTATCCTTTTTCCTATCGGAATAAATGCCCTATATAATGCCTCTTTATCATTCATCCAGGGAAGCCTTCCAAAAACCTTTATTTTTGTTAAGCCCTTTATGATTTTTGGATTATCCTTTAAAATCTCCCCTTTCTCCCTTTTTGGGTTATTAAAGACAATCCCTAAAATCTCCATATTTCTATTCTTCAATGCCTCAATAGTAAGGAGGCTATGATTTATTGTCCCAAGCTTATTCCTTGAAACAAGCAAAACAGGAAGAGAAAGCTCCTTTGCAATATCTATAAGCAAAGCCTTTCTTGAAATTGGTGTAAGAAGACCACCCGTTCCCTCAATAAGGACAATATCGTATTTTTCCTTTAAAAACAGGAATTTATCTTTAATAATTTCTGGTTTTACAATTTTATTCTCGAGCTTAGAAGAAAGATGGGGAGAGGAGGGAAACTTGAAGGTATATGGACAAAGGTAATCAATTGGAAAGCTTGGTTTTTTCTTCATCAGTCTAAAATGTGTTTTTATATCAAGCCCTCCAGCATCTACCCATTTTTGTGTTACAACATTTAAGCCTCTTTCCAAAAGATACCTTCCCAGAAGCCCTGTTAGCAATGTTTTTCCAACACCCGTGTCCGTTCCTGTTATAAATATGCCTTTCACACACCTTATTATACACTTTAAATCCATCATAGACAATTTTTACTACCTTATTTATAATAAGTATGTGTTTAGCTGTTTTAAAATTTATTCACCTTTTAAGAAATTTTGAATTCTAAATTTTGAATTTTGGATTGAAGGTTTAAGTTTTATAAAATTTTTTCCCTTTTAATTCAAAATTCAACATTCA
>JBFLYE010000002.1 GCA_040756715.1 bacterium | reverse complement strand
AATCACAAAGATAACCTTAGAATTTCTGATGGAAAATAACACTTTTTGTCATTTTGGCTTCGTTTTTTCCTTCTCTATAGAAAAACACAAAAAATTTCAAAAAGAGACCTCAATTTTCCCCAAAATTTTAAGATTTAGCCTAAAAGGCAGGGGGTAAGTTTCAAAAGAATAGGCTTGATGAGGCAATCAAGGAATATAAAGAGGCAATTTCACTTGACTCTAAAAAAATATTTATTTATCATAGTTTAGGCTCTGTCTATCTTGAAAAGGGGATGTTTAAGGAGGCAATTCAAGCATTTAAGGATGCCTTAAGAGTTTCTCCCGATGAGCCAAATTCATACTGTAATTTAGGGGTTACCTATTGGAAGGGAGGAAGAATAGAAGAGGCAATTTCTGCCTATAGAAAGGTATTAAAGCTTTCTCCAGAATTATCCAGGGGTGGCTGAGTCTTTGAGGATATTGGAGGGTAAATATTGAGAATAATCATTGCCCTTTTGTTGCTCTCTTATAATTCTTTTGGTTTAAATAAAGAAGAAAGGATAAAGATAGGGGCTGTACTAGGTATCACCGGAGGGCTATATATTTATGACCAAAGGATAAAGGATTTTTCACAAGAGCATCGAAATCTAACCAGCGATAAAATTGCAAGCTTTGCTAAGCCATTTGGTGATGGAAGGTATACCCTGCCTCCCTTGGCTTTATTTTATCTCTATGGCCATTTCTATGAAGACAAAAGGGCAGAGGAGGTTGCTTTGTTGAGTATGAAATCTTTTGTTCTTTCCGGGGCTTTTACCCAAATTATAAAATTTACCACCGGAAGGCATAGGCCAAACACAGGAGACAAATATAATACTTGGGATGGTCCACATATTCCTTTCTCTAATGACTCCTTTCCCTCGGGCCATTCTTCTTCTGCCTTTGCCATAGCTACGGTTTTTGCTTCAGAATATAAAGGAATTATTCCATCCTTGGCATATAGCATAGCAACATTATGTGCTTTGTCAAGGATAAATGACAATTGCCATTGGGCAAGTGATGTATTTTTTGGTTCTTGTTTAGGCTATTTTACCGCCAAAGGCATAATTGGTTTGAAAAAGGCAAATTATGCTTTTAAGGTTGACAGGGTTAATGGTTTGTTGGTATCATACAATTTTTGGTAGAAGTGGTTTCATAAGTCCATTTTTGTGAGGTGTAACTCCTTGGATGTAACTAAACCAGTTTTTATCTTTCTAAGGAGCAAGTTATGAATATTCGACAAATGGCTGTATCAGAAGTGGCTATATCTGTTGCTGCAGCCGTAATCGTATTGTGCTTTCTGTCCTGGCCCGTCGCCGCCAGTGGGGATAAGACAAGTTCCAAACTCGCCGTAGGGCCCGATGGAACTGTTAGCTATAAAGAGCAAATTTTGCAACATGCCACAGATGACATTGGGGAAATTAAAGGTATGGAGCAACACGTCAAGGAATTGGAGACCGAGAAAGCTATCCGGGAGGAAGCAATCCGTTCAATTATTCGGGATGCCATTTCGACCTTGGGGTCAAATATCAACGAATCCATGGCCCTGGGAGGTACTCTAGAGATGGTGGGTGGCCGGACCAAGGATTTTTCACACCAGAGTGAAGGTGTGCTCCTTTTGAATACAGCTGAACTCAACTTTGAAATCCAGATAAACAAATGGACATCGGGAAGTTTCGTCATCAAATATGATGATGGTAGTAATATTTCCTTTCCAACAACCAAGGGTTTCGAGGCAGGGGTTGATCGAATCAATCTTGACACAGCGTTCTTTACTATTGGCGATCCCCAGCGATTCCCGCCTTTCTTGACTTTTGGAAAACAGATAATTTTGCCCTTCGGAATCTCAACAGGCGACCCTGTGGCAGGCGTGCTGACCATTGAAAACCCGCTGACCGTCAACGCGTTCGAGATGAAAGACACTGCCATTGGGTTTGGCCTTGGGTTTCCGACGCCTGCCCTGACTCCAGCCACGCCACCGATAACTCTACCGCCGGTCAGGCCACTAGTGATAAATCCCCTCATTAGCTCACTCATGAGAGGCCTTGGCTACCGTCCACCTCCGATGCGGCCGCCACCTCTAACTTTCATCACTCCCACGCCAAATCCTCCTCTTTTTAATGTGGGCTTCTATTCTTATGACGGGAGCACCTTTGAGAGGGTCAAGAGCGGCGGGTATAAGCCTAGCGACCACATTAACGCCACGGTGGGCTTTCTTCGCACCAAGGGAAATTGTGGTCGTCGCTACGACCAACTGCGAGGTAGTGCCTTTTGTCCTTGGTCAATCGATGTAGATGTTGATTACATTAGTTCGGTCTTCGACAGTCAATTCCTGAGAACCGAATATCGAAGTTTTCTTGACCAGATCGGTTTCGTGCCCGGGATGGCGGTGAGTGTCAAAGCAATTCTTGGTCCTAGATCGTTCATTGGCGAGTGGAACGGAGCCATGAGAGGGGTAACATTTATCGATGGTCTGAACAATCGGGTCAGCATAAAACCTTCCGCCTGGCAGATCACACTTAGCCATCAGTTTGATTGGAACCCGTGGGTCGAGGTGATTGGTGCTCAAGGAAATTATCTTACCATTAGCTATTCACAGACCTACAATCTGGCAGGGGTGTTCAACAACGAATCAAGCAGGGTTGGATTCCTTCCCAAGAGACGATTTATTGTGAACATAGGTGAGTGGGTACTCGAGGGTCTCAAATTTGCGGTCGAGTATTCCCATAATGTGGATTATTCGAAGAATGAGGGTGGTACAGGTAACTCTGGCAATACAATCTTCTTGTCGCTTACCACGGTGTGGTAATACTGCCGCATAGCTTTAGACTTGACACCTATAACTTCTGGTGAAATTATAGTATCTTCCATTACTTAGTGCAAAAATAGATAGGGTTGTGTTTATCTGTTTAAAAATTCATCCACCTTTTAAGAAATTTTGAATTCTAAATTTTGAATTTTGAATTGAAAAAGGTTTAAG
>JBFLYE010000001.1 GCA_040756715.1 bacterium | reverse complement strand
TGGGAAGATACAAGATAAACAAGAAGCTTAATTTAAATACAGAAGCATCTGTTCTTGTTCTCACAAAAGAGGACATTATTGCCGCAATCAAGTATCTTATTGGCCTTTCCAATGGAGAGGGAAAAACCGATGACATTGACCACCTTGGCAACAGGAGGGTAAGAAGCTGTGGCGAGCTTCTTGAAAACCACCTAAGGCCTACATTTATAAAGATGGAAAGAAACATAAAGGAAAGGATGAGTATGCAGGAGCTTGGGCTTATGACCCCACAATCTGTGGTTAATATAAGACCCTTTATTGCAAGTATAAATGAATTCTTTGGAACAAACCAGCTTTCCCAGTTTATGGATCAAACAAATCCCTTAGCTGAGCTTACACATAAAAGGAGGCTTTCTGCATTAGGAAGCGGTGGCCTTTCTAAAGAGAGGGCTGGCTTTGAGGTTCGCGATATAAACCCATCTCACTATGGAAGGATCTGCCCTATTGAAACACCAGAGGGACCAAATATTGGTTTGATAACATCCCTTTCGCTCTATGCAAAGCCAAATGAATTTGGTTTTCTTACCACCCCATATTTTAAGGTGGAAGGGGGAAGAATAACCGATAAAATTGAATATCTTTCAGCTGATGATGAAGAAAACTATAACATTGCCTATGCAGGAACCCCGGTTGATGAGAATGGATATTTTACCGAGAAGCTAATTTTGGTAAGAATGGGCGATAAGTTTCCTCTGGTTTCAAAGGAAGAGGTTAACTATATTGACATTTCGCCAAAACAACTTATCTCAGTAACCACATCCCTCATTCCCTTCCTTGAGCATGATGATGCGAATAGGGCACTTATGGGTTCTAATATGCAAAGACAAGCCGTTCCCCTTCTTCATTCAGAAGCACCTTTGGTTATGACAGGGATGGAAGAAAAGGTGGTAGTTGATTGTGGCTCTGTCCTTATTTCTTCTCTATCTGGAAAAGTAACCACAGTTACAGGTGATACAATAGAGATTACAAACGAGAATGAAAAGAAGACCTATAAGCTGATAAAATACAAACGTTCAAACCAGGGGACATATATTAATCAGAGACCAACTGTCCGAGAGGGTGATGTGGTTAATAAAGGTGATGTTATCTCTGATGGACCATCTATTGATAATGGAAAGCTTGCTCTGGGAAGAAACCTTCTGGTTGCCTTTATGCCATGGGAAGGCTATAACTATGAGGATGCCATCATTCTTTCCGAAAGGGTGCTCTTTGAGGATTTGTTCACCAGCATCTATATTGAAGAATACGAACTTGAGGGAAGGCAGACCCAGCTTGGCCCTGAGGTAATGACAAGGGATATTCCAAATATAGGGGAGGAAGCTCTAAAAAACCTCGATGAGAATGGAATTGTTAGAATAGGTTCGGTAGTTAAATCTGGTGATATCTTGATTGGTAAGGTTACACCAAAGGGAGAGAAAGACCTTTCTCCCGAATACAAGCTTCTTTACTCTATCTTTGGCGAGACAGTTAGGGATGTCAGGGATACATCTTTAAGGATGCCATATTCTGATGATGGAATAGTAATAGATGTTAAGTATTTCTCACAAAAAAAGGGTGATAGCCTAGGAGTAGGAATAGAGGAAATGGCAAAGGTTTATGTAGCAAAGAAAAGAAAGATTACCGTCGGCGATAAAATGTCAGGCCGCCATGGAAACAAAGGGGTAATTGCTAAAATATTACCCATAGGCGATATGCCTTATCTTCCCGATGGAACTTCGGTTGATATTATCTTAAATTCCCTTTCGGTTCCTTCTAGGATGAACTTAGGACAGATTTTAGAGACATACCTTGGATGGATTGCCTATAAAAAAGGGGTAAGAATGATCTCTCCTGTTTTTGATAGCCCAAGTGAGGAGGAAATAGGAGATATGCTTGAGGAGATAGGGCTTCCCAGGGACGGAAAGATAACCCTCTATGATGGAAGAACAGGAGAGCCTTTTGATGACAAGGTTTCTTGTGGTTATATCTATATGATGAAGCTTATCCATCTGGTTGAGGATAAGGTTCATGCCCGCTCCATTGGCCCATATTCATTGGTTACCCAGCAACCATTGGGTGGAAAGGCACAATTTGGAGGTCAGAGATTTGGAGAGATGGAGGTTTGGGCATTAGAGGCTTATGGTGCTTCTCATATCCTTCAAGAGCTTCTTACTGTAAAGAGTGATGATGTTATGGGAAGGGCAAAGGCATATGGTGCGATTATAAAGGGAGAAAATGCAAAACCCCCTGGGATTCCAGAATCATTTAAGGTTCTTACATATGAACTAAGGAGTTTGGGATTAGATATTAATATCCTGGATGAAAAGGGGAAAACCCTTGATATTACTTCCCTATTCAGGGAAGAAAAGGAAGATATGTTTGGAAGGAAAAAGGCCAGGGAGGGAAAAGAGGAATTTAAGATTTAAGATTTTAATATAAGGAGGAGGTTAGAAAATGCCTTTTGAGAAGGATTTTAATGTGAGCAATATCTTAATCAAGATAGGGCTTGTCTCGCCTGATGTAATAAGAGGCTGGTCAAGGGGGGTAATTAAAAAGACCGAGACCATAAATTACCGCTCTTTGCGTCCCGAAAGGGATGGCCTATTTTGTGAAAGAATCTTTGGTCCTACCAGGGATTATGAATGCTTCTGCGGCAAGTATAAAAGTATGAGATACAAGGGCGTTATCTGCGATAGATGTGGCGTTGAGATTATAAAATCAGATGCAAGAAGGGAAAGGATGGGTCATATAGAATTAGCCGCACCTGTTGCTCATATCTGGTATGTAAAGAGAATTCCCTCTCCCATCGCACTACTTTTAGATATAACAAGCCAGGAGCTTGAAGGGGTTATTTACTTTGACAGCTGGCTTGTTCTTAACACCGAAAAAGATGTTTTGATAAAAAAACATAGTGTTTTGTCAGAGTCTGAATATAATGCCCTTTTGGAAAGGTATCCAGGTGGATTTGAGGCAAAAATGGGTGCGGAGGCTGTGCGTTCTGCCTTAAGTTCCTTAGATTTAAAGAGGCTTGCAAGTAATTTAAGAAAGTCATTAGAAGATGAAAAATCTGCCCCAAAAAAGAGAAAGATTGTAAAAAGGCTTTCTATTATTGAATCATTTATTAAATCTGGAAATAAACCCGAGTGGATGATTCTTACTGTTATTCCTGTTCTTCCACCAGACCTTCGTCCAATGGTTCAACTTGATGGGGGAAGGGTTGCTACCTCTGACCTTAATGACCTTTACAGAAGGGTTATTAACAGAAATAATCGCCTTCAGCGTCTTATTGAACTTAGGGCACCAGATGTCATTATAAGGAATGAGAAGAGGATGCTTCAAGAATCAGTGGATGCACTGTTTGACAATGGAAGAAGGGGAAAGCCTGTTCTTTCATCATCAAATAGACTCCTTAAATCCCTTTCTGAGATTTTAAAGGGAAAGCAGGGAAGATTTAGACAAAACCTTCTGGGAAAGAGGGTTGATTATTCTGGAAGAAGTGTAATTGTGGTTGATCCTACTCTCAAGCTATATCAATGTGGTCTTCCCAAAAGGATGGCTTTTGAGCTATTTAAACCATTTGTGATGAGACGGCTTGTTGCCACAGGATATGCCCACAATATCAAGAGTGCAAAGAGGCTTATTGAAAAGGAGACCAAAGAGATATGGGATGCACTTGAGGAGATAACAAAAAATCACCCTATCCTTCTTAATCGAGCGCCAACCCTTCATAGGGCTTCTATTCAAGCATTTGAGCCAGTTCTTGTAGATGGTGAGGCGATCAGGATTCATCCTATGGTTTGTGCGGCCTTTAATGCAGATTTTGATGGAGATCAAATGGCAGTCCACATCCCCCTTTCTTTAGAGGCTCAGCTTGAGGCAAGAATCTTAATGTTTTCTTCTCATAACCTTCTTTCTCCATCCTCTGGAAAGCCCTTGGTTGCTCCAACCCAGGATATAGTATTAGGGCTTTGTTATCTTACAAAGGAGGGAAAGAATACAAAGGGTACAGGAAGGATATTTAAGGATAAAGACGAGGTGATCTCCCTCTATGAGATGGGAGAGATTGATCTCCATTCCATTATAAAAGTAAAGATGGATGGTAAATTGCAAGAGACAACACCAGGAAGGGTAATTTTTAATGAGGCAGTGCCAAGCGAGATGGGATATATAAATCAGACCTTAAATAAGGGATTTTTGGCTGATTTAGTAAGGAAGATTTATACAAAATATGGTATAACAAGATCTGTTTTATTTCTTGATGAGATAAAGGAGCTTGGTTATAAATTTGCTACAAAGTCTGCTTCTTCTATCTCAATGATTGATATAAAGATTCCCGAGAGAAAAAAGAGGCTTTTGGAGGCTACATTTAAAAGGCAGGAAAAGATACAAATGGCATACCAGAATGGATTGATTACAGATGAGGAAAGGTATAATCAGGTAGTTGATATCTGGACATCTGTAAATGAAGACCTGGCAAAGATGCTTTTTGATGAAATAAGTAGAGATAGGGCTGGATTTAATCCCGTTTATCTGATGATGGATTCAGGAGCAAGGGGAAGCAGGCAACAGATAAGGCAGCTTGGAGGAATGAGGGGTTTAATGGCAAAACCAAGTGGTAAAATAATAGAACTCCCTATTACATCGAATTTTAGAGAGGGTCTTTCTGTTTTGGAATATTTCATCTCAACCCATGGTGCAAGAAAGGGTCTTACAGATACAGCTTTAAAGACAGCAGATGCAGGCTATCTTACAAGGAGGCTTGTGAATGTAGCCCAAGATGTTATTATTTCAATGGATGATTGTAAAACAATAAATGGAAGTATTATTGAGCCGATAAAGAAAGGGGATGAGGTTATTGTTTCTTTGGGAAGTAGGGTATTAGGACGGGTTTGCCTTGAGGATGTTGTTGATCCAATGACCGGAGAGATAATTGTCAAAGAGAATGAAGAGATTACAGAGGAGAGAGCAGAGAAAATAGATAAAGCAGAGATTGAGAAGATAAAAATAAGGTATGTGCTTACCTGTGAAGCAGAAAAGGGGATATGTAGTAAATGCTATGGTTGGGATCTTTCTACACGAAAATTGGTTGATTTGGGAGAAACAGTAGGAATAATTGCCGCTCAATCCATTGGTGAACCAGGAACCCAGCTTACTATGAGAACATTTCATATTGGAGGAACAGCACGTCGTGCAGTGGAAGAGGCAGAAATAAAATTTGATTATCCTGTACGGATTGTTGATCTTCCAAAAAGGCTAGTTGAAATGGATGATGGAACCTATATTTCTTTGAGGGAGGGAGATATAACAATTGTAAAGGTCTTATTTTCTCATCCCTTATCATCTTCTTTTAAACCTATTGTCCATGAAGGATTTTGGGTAAATATAGGGGAGAAAATAATCCAGTCAGAAGATAGATTCATTCAAACACCTGTGCGGGGAACGGTAAAATTTTTCAAAGACTCTCTTTACATTGTATCTGACGAGAGAAAGATAAGGCTAAAAACAGGGGCAAGGATATTTGTCAAGCAAGACGAATTTGTAGAAGGGGGGAGAAAAATTGCTGATTTTGATCCCTATAATGAACCCATCCTTACAGAGATAAGTGGTAAGATTAAATTTGTTGATATTGTTTCTGAAAGGACATTGAGGGAGGAGCTTGATGAGAATACTGGGTATTATAGAAGGACGATAATCCCTGATCGAGAGGGAAAGCTTCAACCTGTTGTTTTGATAATCAGCTTAGATGGTCAGATTACTAGATATACCATTCCAAATGGTGCAAGGCTTGTAGTAGAAGAGGGTAGGGAGGTGAAGGCTGGGGATGTAATTGCTAAATTCCCCCAGGAATTTATTTATACAAAGGATATTACCGGTGGCCTTCCGAGGGTGGTTGAGCTTTTTGAGGCGAGAAGGCCAAAAGATCCGGCTATTCTTTCTGAAATAGATGGTGTGGTAAGCTTTAAGGAAACAGAGGGTATGAGGACGAGGATAATTGAGGTTAAAAATGAGATAACCCAAGATCTAAAGGAGTATAGTATTTCGATGGGGCGTCATCTTAAGGTTCATCCAGGTGATATGGTTAAGGCTGGTGAGCAGCTAGTTGAAGGACCTATTGATCCACATGATATATTAAGGATAGAGGGTGAAAAAAGGCTCCAGAGATACCTTCTAAATGAAATTCAAGAGGTTTATAGGCATCAAGATGTTGATATAAATGATAAGCACATTGAGGTTATCATAAGGCAGATGTTAAGGAAGGTAAAGATTACAGACCCAGGGGAAACAGGGCTTCTGCCAGGGGAGCAAATAGATAGGGCTAAATTTAAAGAGATAAATGAAAAGGCAAAAAGGGGAGGGAAAAAGCAGGCTCAGGGAAAAATTATCCTCCTTGGAATTACAAAGGCATCTTTAGCTACCGATAGCTTTATTAGTGCCGCATCATTTCAAGAAACAACAAGGGTATTGACCGATGCATCGATTGATGGACAGATTGATGATCTTTCGGGCTTGAAGGAGAATGTTATAATCGGAAGGCTTATTCCCACAGGTACTGGATTTAGGGAACATTTTGTAGAATAGGGAAGCTCTTGTAGAGGCAATTGCAAATTTTACTCCCTTTCAATTTGTAATGAACAAAATAAAGGTTTTCCTTCCCATTTTAATAAGCATTTTTTTTATTTATCTCGCAATAAAAGACCTTTCGTTTTCTCAAGTTATTTTGTCATTTTCAAAGATTAAATGGCAATGGATTGGTCTATCATTTCTCTTTATTGTTCTTGGTTTTATCGTAAGGGTTATAAGGTGGCGATTTTTCTTTTTAAAGCCTTTAAGTTTTTATAGCCTTACATCAAGCTTTCTTATTGGGCTTATGATAAACAATGTGCTTCCTGCAAGGATTGGCGAGCTTGCAAGGCCATATATCCTTAAAAAAAGGGAAAATGTAAGTATAAGCCTTGCCTTTGGAACAATTCTTTTAGAAAGGGTATTTGACGGGCTTTCTGTATTCTTATTTCTGGCAATTCTTCTTTTTGTTTGTCAATTTCCAAAGAAGGTTAAAACAATGGGATTTGTGGTTGCTAGTGTTTATATCCTTGCCCTTTTTTTCTTTATTCTTATTAAGGTTAAGAAGGATTTTGTCCTAAAAAAAATGGCTTTTTCAAAAAAATTAGCAGGTATGGTTGAGGAATTTGCAGAGGGATTTTCTATTCTTGGCTCTTTAAAGCAGGTTTTTATTATCTTGCTTTATTCCATTGTTGTTTGGGGGATTTATGGGCTTTTTTTGTATTTCTGTATCAATGGCTTTTCCCTTAATCTTCCCGTCTATGTCGGCTTTTTTGTCCTTGTAATGGCGGTAATTGGTGTTATGATTCCAGCTGCCCCAGGCTATTTAGGAACATACCAATATTTTTGTATCCTTGCTTTAGCCCTATTTGGGGTAGATAAAGATATAGCCTTTTCCTACTCAATGGTTACATATATTATTTCATTTGTTCCTGTAACCATTGTGGGGATTGTTTTTTTATTCCTGGAAGGGCTTTCATTTGGAAAGCTTCTTTCTTTGAAGAAGGAAGGATGATAAAATACATCATAAAAAGGCTTTTACATGCCATCCCCCTTTTATTTGGGGTAACCATTATCTCTTTCTTTCTTATTCAGCTTGCCCCAGGGGATTTTTGGACAAGCCTTAAGCTTAATCCAGAGATAAGCAAGGAGACAATTGAAGATATGAGAAAGGAATTTGGGTTTGATAAGCCCCTTTATATCCAATATTTCAAATGGCTTTGGAAGATCATTCATCTTGACTTTGGGGTTTCTTTAGCCTACCACATTCCAGTGATTACATTGATTAAACAAAGGCTTTTTAATACATTGTATCTCTCTTTTGTTGTTCTTATTTTTTTATGGCTCTTTGCCATACCCCTTGCTTTAATCTCTTCTCAACATAAATATTCGGTGTTTGATAAGACAATATCCTTTTTTTCATTTATTTCAATGAGCATTCCTGCATTTTTCCTCGCCTTTCTTTTTATATTTTTTGCCGCTAATACACACATTCTTCCGATTGGTGGCGTGATAAGCATTGATCATTATGAGCTTTCATTTTTTGGAAAAATTAAAGATTATGCACTGCATATAGTTATTCCTGCTGGTTGTCTTATCATAGGAGGACTTGGATGGCTTTTAAGGGTTATGAGGGGCTATATCCTTGAGGTTTTATCTCTACCATATATTACAGCAGCAAGGGCAAAGGGATTGTCTCATAACAATGTTTTGTATAAGCATACCTTGAGGAATGCAATGAATCCAATGATTACAATCTTTGGATTCCAACTTTCCTCAGTTCTTTCAGGTGCTGCTCTTATTGAGATAATTACAAGATGGCCTGGGATGGGAAGGCTCATCCTAGATGCTGTTTTATCGCAGGATTTATATGTTGTTATGGGAGGTCTTGTTATTTCAACCCTCCTTCTTATCTTGGGAAATCTAATTGCAGATATTCTCCTTGCCATCTCTGACCCGAGGATTAGATATTAAGTACGTGTTTAGCTTCTAAATTACCATAGCCGTTGTTTAGCTGTCTTATATACCTAGGCACAAAGGGGCAAAGGCACAAAGAAAGCAAGTAATAAATAAACTCTCTCGCCTTTGTGCCTTAAGTGCCTATTTCCCAATTTTATTCTCACCTACCTAAACACATACAATATTTTGAGGTAGGGTTTTTCCCAAGAGCTTTAGGATTATAGAGAAAAGATCAACTGTGCGGATAGGATTTGTATAAATGGGATAGTTGATGAATATAGGAACCTCCATATGCTCCCTAATCAGCGAACCATGGGAGCTTTTATGCTCAGGCCATTCATGTTTTTCTCTTAAATCATAGCCTTTTTTTGATAGCACAATAATATCACCACTCCTTCCTGATAAGAATATCTGATCAAGCTGTTTTATAGAATCGGGAAATGGGCTATTTTGGGTTAACAATATAGAATCTTCTTCAGGGATAAAGCCTGTATTTGGAAATCCAAGTGGGTTTATACCCTTTATCTTGAAATAATAGCCGTTATTTCTATTATAGATTGAAATCCTTCCGGTTAGATTTAAAACACAGACCCCCCTATTTTTAAGACGAAAAACAATAAATTCTATCCCCTCTTTATTTAATAAAGAATCTATAAGCCTCCTTTTCCTTTTATCCCTCATTATCTCATCAATGGTTTTGGGTTGAGATGGCTGATCAAGAAAGTAGATAAGTGACATAGCATTTCCTGATTCCATTACCACTGAATCATAGCCTCTTTTAAATATTTTTGGATAATATAGGGGGTTAAACCCATGTTCCTTTAAGAGATCAACCAGACTGATATGGGTTTCTGTTTTTGTAAGCCCATGGTCAGATGCCATAACCAAAAGTGTGGATTCCAAGATATTCTGCCCTTCCAAGCATCTACAGGTATCCTTTACAATCCTATCTATTTTAAGATAGCTGTTTAGAACCTTATGGTGATAGGGATGGGTAAGATGGCTGAGCTCATCAATTGCGGGAAAAACAGCAAATATAAAATCACATCCACCCTTCAAAGATAAAATGAGCCTTTTCCCTGCATAATCATCCACCAGCTCCCATCGATTAGAATAGTGGGCAAAGAGAAACCACAAAAGCTTTTCTATCCTTGTATTTTTTAACCTTGTTCCATAACAACGATCAAGTGAGCCAAAGATATTAGAAGGAGAGGAAAAATATTCAAATAAAGAGTGATACTCCCTTTTTACATCATTACCCATAAAATAGCTGCCCGGGCCTACATAGCTGCGATGCTTATTCCAGAAAGATTTGATAGACTTATCAAACCATCTTATCCCAGGGATATTTGCAACCCCTGGAAAGACCCCAAACAAAAATGGGATATGGGCTGGTCCCGTGGTGGTTGGAAGCACAGAAAATCCCTTTAGAAAGCTGCCATTTTTGAGGAAATATTTTTCTATATTTGGAAGCTTCCCATCTGCCAACAATTCCTTTGTTACATCATATCTTGCTCCATCAATAAGAAAGAATATGCATCTATGGTACATTAAAGATTAGCCTTTTTACTACCTTTAATACTGGAGGAATAAGTATCAAAAAGAATAGCAACACAATAGCCCAAAGGGGAATGTAAAATGCATCTCCCATTAGGGCTAGAAGATAGTATCTTGGAGTGCGTCCAATGAATGTTGAGAGGATATACTTCCATTTTGCAAGCCCGGTAAGTATTGCCATAACCCTGAATGGGTAAAATGGGATGGGTGTAAATGCAGCAAAGACCATTGCTCCACTTGGAGATATATTAAAGTATCTTGCGGCTAGTTTATACCAATAATTCCTTTCCTTAAATTCAACCACACTTTTGTGTTTAAAGAGAAAACTCATAACAATTAGGTCTATTATTGCACTAAAGATTGTGGCAACCCCACATATTATGCTTACCACCAATGGATTTAGTATGCTTCCATAGAGTATTACCACTGGCTCATGGGGAAATGGGATAAAGGAGTTAGCAGAGATGGTGTACAAAAAAAGGGCAATCTCCTTAAATCTATCTTTAAAGAAAAGAAAGAATACAACAAGCAATGGTATCATTATAGTTATGGCAAGAATCTTAAGCTTTTTTGGGTAAGAAATCCATTCTTCTTTCATTTCAATGTCATCTGGATGTAAAAAGCCGAAAAAACACCTTTAAAGTACGTGTTTAGCTATAGTATCTTCCCTCACTTAGTGCAAAAATAGATAGTGTGTGTTTATCTGTTTAAAAATTCATCCACCTTTTAAGAAATTTTGAATTCTAAATTTTGAATTTTGAATTGAAGGTTTAAGTTTTA